>CANGXE010000007.1 GCA_947457525.1 Bacteroidota bacterium
ATGCTCAATTCAGTAAACCTGCTCTTAGTGGCGTTTTCTACGTTTCACAACGATCCGAGCGGACAAGTATTCGTGTTTTTCGTGATGGCTGTTGCTGCTGCTGAAGTAGCGGTTGGTTTGGCCATACTAGTGACTATCTTCCGCAATGTACACTCGGTAGATATTGACGAATTGCGCTCTTTAAAATGGTAATTGATTTTTTGAAGGAAATAAAATAAGAAAACGTGTTGAGTATCTACCTAATCATTCTACTACCCTTAATCGGATTTCTGATTAATGCATTTATTGGCAATAAACTATCGAAAACTGTTTCCGGCATTATTGGGTCGGCTGCCATCTTTGGTTCGTTTGTGTTATCCGCTGTATTTTTTGCCGGATTTTTAAACGGTTCACAAGCTCGAATTGACCAAAATGTGTTTGAATGGATTTCGTTTGGCAATTTCTCGATTTCGTTTGGTCTTTTGTTAGATCAACTTTCCGTAACCTGGTTGATGGTGGTGACGGGTATTGGTTCCCTTATACACCTTTACTCTATTAGTTACATGCACGATGATGAAGGGTTCAGTCGCTTTTTCTCTTACTTAAATTTATTTATCTTTTTCATGTTGCTTTTAGTTTTAGGCAACAACTTCTTAGTGATGTTTATTGGATGGGAAGGTGTAGGACTTTGCTCTTACTTATTGATTGGTTTTTGGTTCAAAAATCAAGATTACAACAATGCCGCCAAGAAAGCTTTTATCATGAACCGAGTGGGCGACTTAGGTTTTTTGATTGCTATGTTTATGATTTTATACTTTTTAAAGTCATTGAACTTTGGTGAGTTGCAAGCTACTCTAGCTACAATGGAAGTGAATCATGCTTTGGTTGTAACGATTACTATGCTTCTGTTTGTTGGCGCCATGGGAAAAAGTGCTCAAATTCCTTTGTACACTTGGTTGCCTGATGCAATGGCCGGCCCTACGCCTGTGTCTGCGCTTATCCACGCTGCTACGATGGTTACAGCCGGTATTTATATGTTTGTGCGCGCTAATTTTTTATTCGTATTGGCTCCAGAAACGTTACAGTTCATTTCTTTCGTGGGTGTGGCTACGGCTCTTTTTGCCGCCACCATTGGTTTGTTGCAAAATGACATTAAAAAAGTGTTGGCTTACTCCACCGTTTCGCAATTAGGGTTGATGTTTATGGCACTTGGTGTTGGTGCGTTTTCATCTGGGGTATTTCATGTGGTGACACACGCTTTCTTTAAAGCTTGTTTGTTCCTTGGAGCAGGTTCTGTTATTCATGCTTTACATGGCGAACAAGATATTCGCAACATGGGTGGCTTGAAAAAATGGATGCCCATTACATTTTGGACGTTCATGATTTCTTCACTAGCTATTTCCGGTATATTTCCGTTCAGCGGTTTCTTTTCCAAAGATGAAATTTTGGCTGCCACTTTTGCGCACAACAAAGTGATTTGGGGTATAGCTTCACTAGCTTCATTGATGACCGCATTTTATATGTTCCGTTTGGTATTCTTGACCTTCACCGGATCGTTTAGAGGAACTGAAGAACAGAAACATCATTTGCATGAATCACCGGCATTAATCACCTTGCCACTTGTGGTATTGGCTATTCTGGCAGCCGTGGGTGGATTGATGGGATTGCCGGAGTTTTTAGGTTTTCATCACGCACTTCAAGGTTTCTTAAAACCAATTATGGCGGTTAATCCGCATGCAACAGAACATGCGTTGTCACATAGCACAGAATATATGTTGATGGGCGGAGCATTTTTGGGTGCCGTATTGAGTATTGCTTATGCATATGTGAAGTACGCTAAGAACAACGCTCAACCTGCCGCAGAGGGTCAACTTTCCGGCTTGAGCAAAGTGGTGTACAACAAATATTATGTAGATGAAATTTACAACTTGCTTTTTGTAGCACCTGCTATGAAACTATCGGAAATATTCCACGATGTAGTTGACCGCACTTTTGTAGATGGAACAGTAAACTGGAGCGGCAAGATTGCTGTGATGGTTGGTGGGCAAGTCCGCAAAATACAAAGCGGTTCCATTGGGTTCTATCTCTTGATTATGGTATTGAGTGTAGTGAGTATTTTTGCTTACGCGTTTCTACGATAATCAAATCATTTTCTCTAAGATATGCACAGCCGCCCGTTCGAGTTGTGAATGTGTACCGGCAGTATGTAACAACGCTTCCAAGTCTTGTCTCACTTTATCTTCATCCACTTTGTTGCCTAGATATATTTCGCGGTGTTGATCGATTAGTTCTATAGCTTCTATGTCCGAAAGTTCATCCACTTTGGCTTTGATGGCCTCAATGTTATTGATGCCGGTCTTTTCTCGAATAACGGCTAAATCTTCTGCGGACAATTCTAGGTTCATTTCTGCAGCATAAATCATTAAGAATGCTAGAAATTCATTGTAGGAGAGTTGGGGTTTGCTCATAAGGAAGTAGTTGAGTTGAGATGTACGAAAATAAAAAAATCACGCTTTAGGCGTGATTTTTAAAAGTCTTGTTTGGCAATGATGATTAAGGTTGTGGTTGTGCTGCCGGTTGAGCAGGTTGTGCAGCAGCCGGTTGGTTACCCATGCCGCCTTGTGCAGGTGGAGTAACAGGGGTTTTAGCTACCATTTCTTCAACTTCAGATTTTTGAACTTCAGATTTATTCACCACTTTTTTGTCGATGAAGGCTACCGAGATTAAGCAAAGGAAAAGTAGACCTGCGGCCAATCCCCAAGTAGTTTTTTCAACAACGTCTGTGCTTCTTCTTGCACCAAGCAATTGTTGACCTACGCCACCAAATGATGAGTTAAGACCGCCACCTTTAGGGTTTTGGATAAGAACGATAGCGCCCAAAAGAATGCCTACGATTACTGCGAGTATGGTGATGATTGAATACATATTGTTTAAAGTAGTTTTTTTAGATTTTCAATACGGGCGACAAATAAACCCTTTTTTTCTGGATTTTTCAAAGATAATAACTCATAAGTGCTGATAGCTTTTACATATTTATGTTGGCTTTCATATAATTTGGCTAATGTTTCGGTCACCAATGCCGGTTCTGTAGTTGGGTCCAAACCAACTTTTTTGCGCTGTTGTTTGCGTTTTTGAACTTGTTCCTCAATAAAGCGGTCTAGGCCTTTGCTATAATGTGTTTCTTCCTCCACTTTTTCGTGTAGTAGGTTAACGTTCACATTTTGAATAATCAGTTCTTCCAATTCATCTCCAATTTCTTCTTCATCTTCCGGTTTTCTTGGTTCGGCTTGATGCGATTGGATAGATTTGATAAGGGATGCGCTGTCAGCAAATGCCGATAACCATTCATCAAAAGTATGCGGTGTTTGTAGTGAGAAATGTGGGATGGACGTTTTCGCTTCGGTGACTTCAGTAAGTGCTTCTTCCTCTTTCGATATTTCTTCGGTAATTTCTTCTACTAATTCTACCTCTTCTTTTGGCGCTGTCAACCCTACTTCTTCAAGAGCAACCTGGGTAGTTTCTGCCTCAATTTTTGGCTCAACAATTGGTTCAGTTTCCAAATTAGTAAGCGCCACATTTTCCTCCGATGTGTACGACTCGGCCTCTATCTCGGCTTTAGGTTCGGCAACAATAGTTTCTTCAGTAATTACTGCTATTGGTGTTTCTGCTGTTTTGACTTCCAACGTTTGGATTGGGTCTGCTTCTTGCGGAGTTAATACTTCTTCTTCTGAGGAGAAAGCAGGAGCGATTGGAGCATTCGATGTTGTGTTGACACCAATTTCATTGAACAAGGTGTAAAATAGTTCGCGGTCTTGTGTGTAAAGCGCAGCCATTTGCAATTGTTCATCAAACTTTGGGTGACTTTCTTGCTGATATTTTTTAGCCAAAAGCAAATGCGCCTGATGAAAATAGGGAAACTTCACCACCAGATTTTCTAAATCTGCGGTCGAAAAACGGAGAAGTTGTTCGTTGATATTTTCTTTGGATAAAGGCGTAATCACAAGGGCAAGTATAAGGAGATAATTTGATTACCACTTCACAAATGCACGCTGAAAAACATCATCCACCAGTTGGCGATTGATTTCACCAATAAGTTGATCTTCAACGCTAGGAATGTCTTGATTAGCCGGAAACTGTGCGTAGCGAGAAAATGTTTCAGTGAAGTTATCTTTCTCGTTGCGATTGTTTACGCATTCTATCTGTATGGTAAGCGTGAGTTTATTCAATCCGCTCGTTGCACCCGCCACAGCAGCTTCATTGGTGTATGTGAAACCGGTTATTGTTCCTTTAAATTGAATGTCGCTTTCTCCGCTTACCGAGCGTAAGTTGGCTTCGGTCTGAAACTTTAGTTTCAATTGGTCGGTGATGCTTTGCGGTAAAGAGGCTGGTCCGTTGTTGGCGCGGTTTTGAAAAAGCTCTACGTTAAATGTTTTGATGTCTTCAGGAATATTCGCTCCGGTGAAAGAATACACTTTGCAGCTTTGCATGGCTACGATAAAAAAAAGTAATAGTCCAAATATTGCTAGTTGTCTCATGCCGATACGGTTTCCCAAAGGAAGTTGTTCATTTTTAGTGCGCTGCGAAAGTGCGCTAAAATAACTTTATCAAAATCATCGACCAGCACTTCTTTGCGCGTTAAGTTTTTATAAAACCAAAATTGCTTGTTGGCGATGAGTGGCTCTGTCTTTTCAAAGGCTTTGTAGTCGGGTGGCAGCACTTTACTCTTTTCGCCTTGCAGTTCGCCAAAAGCAGACTTAAACTTCTTGTCGTTAATTAGTTTCTTGAAATCGGAATGATTGTAGTAAATCTCTTGGCGTATTTTTTCGAGGTCTTGTTTGCTGCAAAAGTACTTTCCACCGCCTATCATCAACTCATCTTGACCGATGTGAATATAAAACCCCGGATAGTCCACATCCTTTGTTCCTTTCTGATTAAACACTGCAGCCACGTTGTTTTTGTAAGGCGATTTGTCTTTCGCAAAACGGATGTCACGGTTTATTCTAAAGATACATTTTGATGGATTGAGATTTATCTCGGGCAGGTCTTTACTCAGTTCTTCAATCAATTTTTCTACTAATGCCCTAAACGGTTTCTTAATATCGTTTTCGTAGCGGTCGCGGTTGGTGTCAAACCATTCTTTATTGTTGTTTTGGCTCAATTCATCAAAGAATTTGAAAAAAGCCGGAGAGAGGTATTTCATAAGTACTTAAGCTAGTGCGCCACCTTCTTGGGTAGCTTTATATTTATCAATGTGTTTGTGCATCACTTTAAACCAAAGCGGAGGAAACAACGCCAACACCATCATGCCAGGATAACCAGTAGGCATCTGTGGACTGTGGTCGAAATGACGAAGTACTTGATATTTTCGAGATGCCATATAGTGGTGGTCACTGTGGCGAGTAAGTTCGAAAAGCATAATGCGACCAATGGGATGATTAGAATTCCAAGAGTGGATAGGCATCACTTTTTCGTAATATTCTCCGTCAATCTTCTTTCTGCGCAAACCGTAGTGTTCGATATAGTTGACAGTTTCGAGCAAAAGGAAACCAACGGTAGCCGCAGCTACAAAACAAAGCATAGCGAACCATCCCCACACCAATCCAATGCCGATGACCATGGCAAGTTGAATGATTTGGTACATCAACATTTCATTTTGAAGACTCCAAAAAGAAAGTCCCTTTTTGCGAAGCTCATCGTTTTGCAAGTGCCAAGCCGAAAGCCAGCTGTCGCGCACTGAGCGAAGGTAAAAAGCATAAATCCACTCCCCATAGCGTGAAGAAGCCGGATCCTCATCGGTAGACACGTTTTTGTGATGACCGCGATTGTGTTCAATGTAAAAGTGCAGGTAGAGCGAAGTCGCCAACAACATTTTACTCAACAGTTGTTCATGCCAGGTGTTTCTATGACCGAGTTCGTGAGCGGCATTAATACCCAATACCCCGCATGAAACCCCAACGCTTAAAATCATGCCGAGCGTTTCCCACCAAACTAAACTTGGGTCGTTGATGCGATTGAGGAAAAAGAATATGATGGCATATTGAAGCGGCACCACGCTCCAAACTAGTATATCGTAAGCAATATCTTTTTTAGCTAGTTCTTCTTCAGCTTTGCTCATGTTCTCCGTTGTTCCTTTAGAGAATAGCTCGATTAAAGGAATAAGTCCGAAGACGTAGAGAGGAGCAATAAAAACATAAAATTTGCCGAGCACTAAGCTTATTAAAATAACAGCAATGCTCACATAAACAGAAGCGTACTTAAAAAAACGAATGCCCATAGGTTTGGTTTTTTTGTTGAACAGATAGACCAACTCTTTTGTTGGCTTGTTTCAAAACTAAAAAAAAGACCGATAGCTACTTAACTTGAGAAAGTTTTATTTTCTGCTTGTATTGAATAGGAACTGTTTTTTTGAACAAAAACCATTTTACTTGAATTTTACCCACGAGCGCTACATCGGCTTCTTTGTCTTTAATGAAACCAAGCAGATTTTTTAGGTTATCAAACAAAGAACCATCCGGTTTGAGGGCGATGCCGAGTGGAATGGTAAAATCGCTTTTACGAGCAATCAAAATGTCTGTTTTTTCGCCCAAAGTGCCTATGAGTTTATTGTCGAGTATCACGTCAACGGCTATGTCCTTTACTCTAAATTTTAAAGGATTGGGATTGTTAAACACAGCATCGGCTCCGAGCTTGATGCCCATGGTGTTTACGCGCTCTAGTTTTAAATTATTGACAGTTTTAAATGTAGGCGCATATAGCTTGCAAGAGCTAATACTCAATGCAGCTACGCAAAATAAAGTCATAACTAAATGGCTAAATTTCATTGTCGAAAGAATTTAAGGAGTAATGGTAGTGGTTTGGTTGACAACTATTGTGCCACCTCCGGTGAAATTGCGGAAAGTAATTTCTCCTTTGATAGTAACTTCAACGGGCGAGGAGGAAGAAATGCTATCCAGCGCGGCAAGTTGACGGAAGTCTTTCTTTAAAAAACGAACGCCTACGGGCAAGGTTGTTTCTTTTCGTCCCGAAATGCCTTGCTCTACTTCGTTGTTCAGTTCGCCTATTAGACGGTCGTTGATGTAGTATTTTTCACGGATGGCGACAATAGTGCTGGATAAGAGGTTGGGGTTGTTGAAATGTAACACACTTTGCAGTTCGTAGCCTTCTTGACCGATGTTTACAAGTTTGAACCCATCTTGTTTGACGAGTTGCACATCGCTGCGATTAAACAGCACCACCACTACCAACAGGAAAATGGCTATCAACCAGCCGTACTTAATTTTCATTGCCCAAAAATAAAGGTGTTTTTCACATCGCGGCTTTAATTATTCACAACACAGCGTTTGCCGTTTGCTTTGTTCTATTTTCGGCAGTAAAATCGAACCATTGAGAATCATAGGCATCACCGGAACTTTAGGCGCAGGCAAAGGAACCATTGTAGATTATTTAGTCAAAAATCAAGGATTTAAGCATTTTTCAGTGCGTGGTTATCTCACCAAAGTAATCAACGAACGCAACTTGCCACTTAATCGCGATAGCATGGTGGCGGTGGCTAACGAACTCCGCGAGCTCAACGGCCCGAGTTTTATTGCCGAAGAGCTTTACCGCGAAGCAATGGCTAGTGGCGGTGATTGCATTATCGAAAGTATCCGTACGGTGGGCGAGGTGACTGCCCTGCAAGCGAAAGGTGGATTTTATTTGTTTGCGGTGGATGCCGACCCCAAAATGCGCTACTCACGTATCGTAGAACGCGCCTCTGAAACCGACAAGATTTCGTTTGATGAATTTGTGGCGAATGAAGCTCGAGAAATGACCACCACCGACCCGAACAAACAAAACCTCAGCGAGTGTATGCGCATGGCGGACTATCGTTTTTCCAACGACCAAGGCTTTGAAGAACTATACCGACAAATAGACACTGTATTAACCCAAATCAACAATAAATAACATGAGCGAAACAAAACTAGAAGTCTACATCCGTCCTACATGGGATGAGTATTTTATGGAAGTGATGGATGCTATCAGCAAGCGAGCCACTTGCGGACGCGGCAGAAGCGGCTGCGTCATTGCCCGAAACAACCAATTACTCGTGACCGGCTACGTGGGTTCGCCCATTGGTTTGCCCCATTGTGATGAAGTGGGCCACCAAATGAAAAAGGTGATACACGAAGATGATTCCGTGACCGAACACTGTGTGCGCACTGTTCATGCAGAACAAAACGCTATCTGCCAAGCCGCCAAGAACGGAGTAGCATTGGACAACGCCACGCTATATTGCCGCATGACCCCATGCCGCGTTTGCGCTATGTTGATCATCAACTGCGGCATTAAACGCGTGGTGTGCCAACGTAAATATCATGCAGGCACCGAGAGTGAAGAAATGTTTCTCCAAGCAGGAGTGAAGCTTGAGTTCTTTCACGAAGAAGTACAACAATACGAAGCCAAGAAATAAGGTTGGTTGGAGAGCAATAACTGTAAAAGGACAGCATTATTCAACAAAAACAGACAGTTTGTAACCTACTCACCGTTAATCGTGTATACACAATCACCCCAAAACTTGGCGACTATCACAAATTCATCTAATTACGCATTCAATTAACTAAAACGATTATTATGGAAAACAATCAAGGAGGAAACAAGAAAATCTATATGGCGATTATCGCCCTATTGTTATTAATGAATGGCGTAGCCGTTTATTTGCTTTGGAGCGAAAACAAAGAGAAGAAAGATGTTATCGAAACTAAAGTGCAACTCGAAGAAGAATTTAAAAGCCTCACCGCCAATTTTGATGCGAAAGTGCTCGAGTTAGAAGGTTTGAAAGGGCAAAATGCAGAGTTGGATAGCGTTATTTCTGCGCAACAAGTGGAAATTGACCGTCAAAAGCAACAAATCCAATCGCTTTTTGCTAAAGGTAAGATGAGCGCGAGTGAGTTGGCAAAAGCTAAAGAAATGATTGCGCAATATGAAGTAACTATTGCCGACATGAAAGCGCAAATAGAAGCCTTGGTGAAAAAGAACGAGTTGTTGACCAACGAAAACCAACAACTTTCTACTGACCTCAACGCAGAGAAACAAACCACCATCCTATTGGGCGAGCAAAACAAAGGTCTTTCTAAAAAGGTAGAGTTAGGTTCATTGCTCCAATTGCGCAACATCGAAGTATTGGGCACCAGAAAGAAAGGCAATGGCAAAGAAGTTACGGTGAAGAAAGGCAAACAAGTAGAGAGCATGAAAATCTCTTTCGAAACCGGAGAGAACAAAGTGTTAGAAAACGGACCTTTGAGTTTAGCTATCCGCATCATCAATCCTAAAGGCGAAACTATCACTGTAGCTGACCAAGGTTCAGGTTCATTCAAATTGGCGGACTCTGAAGAAGTGGTGCAATACACTAAAAAAGCGGATTTTGACTGGACACAATCCAACAAAAAAGTAGTAGTGTACTGGTCGCAAGGCGTTAACCTCGAAGGTACTTACCGCGTAGAGGTATACCAAAGCGGTTATCTTATCGGCAAAGGCTCTGTAGAAAACAACTAAACCCCACCCAAGCTATATAACGAAACGCTTGCCCGAAACGGCAGGCGTTTTTTTTATATGTAAACCACTAGAGTGGTAAAGTGGATTTAATATTTATGCCACGAATGCACGAATGATTGTGTGGGAAAAGGGGAATGTTATTTTTGGAGGGGTGAATTGGAAATCTAAATAAAGGCAGACACGTTCTTTATGTTAAAAGGTCAGAGACCTTTATTTATTTTTATCTTCCAAGTGCGCTTCGCTTAAAACTTGGAAGAACAGGGTAAAGTGGATTTAATATTTATGCCACGAATTCAGGAATGATATTTACGATTCATTATTCTCTAATATTTTGAATTTTTTTTTTGAGAACTTTTAAAACGGTATTATAATTTTCCTTACTTAATCTGATTTATTTTTTTTCATTCCTAAAACTTATAGATTGTGGCTGGAACGAAAAAAGTAGTTTTAAGATGATACTAACGATAGATTTGGGCACATCGGGGCCGAAGGTAAGTTTGTTTGATAGACAGGCGAAATGTATAGGTTATGCCTTCGAAGAAGCGCCTTTGCTGCTGAGCGATGGAGGAGGAGCGGAGCAATGCCCCACAGACTGGACGAACGCCATTCGAAAAGCGTATAAGCAACTAATAGTCGCCACACAGTTTAATCCAAAAAACATTGAAGCCGTGAACTGCACGGCACAATGGAGCGGCACGGTGGCGATGAAGGCGAACGGTGAGCCTTTGATGAATTGCATCACATGGATGGATACGCGTGGAGCGGCAGCGGTAGAGAAGCTGATTAGCGGACCGATACGCGTGGAGGGCTATGGCGTGGGTAAGATATTGCAATGGTTGAGGATATGTGGAGGAGGACCAACCAAGAGTGGCAAGGATAGTATAGCACACATCCTGTACATCAAAGACAGTTTGCCGAAAGTATATGCCGAAACGTATAAGTTTTTAGAGCCTAAGGATTATTTGAATTGGTGGTTGACCGGGCGGTTTGCCACTTCGTTTGATGCAGTGACGATGCACTGGGTGACGGACAATCGCGATATCAATAACATCACCTATCACGATGGTTTGATTAACCTGACGGGCGTGGATAAGGCAAAGCTACCGGACTTGGTGCCGACCAACACGGTGATAGGCACGGTGAGTGATTTTATTGCCGAAGAATTAGGCTTAAGTAAAGGCGTAAAAGTGGTTTCCGGCACACCCGATTTACAAAGCGCAGCCGTTGGTTCTGGTGCAGTTCGCGACTATGACGGACATTTGTATGTGGGTACTTCATCGTGGCTGTTGACACACGTACCGTTTAAAAAAACGGATATGTTTCACAACATGGGGACTATCCCTTCGGCATTGCCGGGGCGATATATCATCGCCAATGAGCAAGAGACTTCAGGAGCTTGTTTAAACTTTTTGAAGAACAATATTTTCTTTCATGACGATGAGTTGAACACCGGTCCTGCTCCGAAAGATTTCTACAAGATAATGGATAGCATCGTAGCGAAGGTGAAACCGGGCAGCGAAGGTGTGATGTTTTTACCTTGGCTTTATGGTGAGCGCTCTCCGATTGACGACCACAGTGTGCGTGGGGGATTTTACAATATGTCTTTGAGCAACAACCGCACCCACCTGATGCGGGCGGTGATGGAGGGGGTAGGGATGAACGCGCGTTGGTTGCAGTTTTATGTTGAGAAAATGACGGCTAGGAAGTTTAGCTCGTTGAACTTTATAGGCGGGGGAGCTAACTCTGCGGTGTGGTCGCAGATAATGGCCGATGTGTTGGATGTACAAATCAGACAAATGAAAGAGCCGCTGATGGCCAACAGCCGAGGCACAGCCATGTTGGCGTTGTTGGCGCTTGGGCATTTGGATGTGAACGCAGCAGCCGAAGCGGTGGAAATGAATAAAACCTTTGAACCAAATCCGGCAAATAGGAGTTTATATGCAGAACTGTTTTCGGTGTATGTAGACATCTACAATAAGAACAAACCGATTTTTGCTCGATTAAATCATTCATAAACGAATAATAAATAGCTATACATGAATATCGAAACTATTTCCGGAAAGTTGGGTTGGTTGCCGAAGTCAACGGCACGTATGATTGAAAAACGCATGAAGAAAATTCCGAAAGTCAAAAAACTTTTGGATGAAGAGAATGCGAAGTTGATGGTAACTCTCGAACATTCGTTAAAGCCATACAAAGATAAATTTGAGCGACACGCAGCATTACCTAAATCAGGAATTAGTCACGAGAAGATATTGAACGAAATTAAGCAAATGCAATCTTTGGAAGAATCGCGTTGGAGAGATGGCTATGTGAGTGGCGGTATTTATCATGGCAATCAAGAGCATATTGATTTTTTGAATAAAGTTTACGCGCTGCAATCACAAACCAATCCATTGCATTCTGACTTATTTCCTTCGGCTACAAAGTTTGAAGCAGAAATTGTGTCGATGGTGGCGAACATGATGGGGCGCGGCAAAACTACGGACAACGCTCCGTTGGCAGGGACAGTGACTTCGGGTGGTACAGAGAGTATTCTTTGTGCCGTGAAAGTGTATCGCGATAGAGCAAGAGAAGAAAAGGGAGTTTCGCACCCCGAAATGATTGTAGCCACTACAGCTCATGCTGCCTTCGATAAAGCAGCCCAGTATTTTGGCATCAAACAAGTCAAGATCAATGTCGATAAACATTATCGCGTGAATGTGGAGGAAGTAAAGCGCCACATCAACGGCAACACCGTTTGCATTGTGGGCTCTGCCCCAACATTTCCGCATGGTGCTTTTGATGACATAGAAAAGTTGTCCTACTTAGCCTTTAAACATGACATTGGTTTTCACACCGATTGTTGTCTGGGTGGTTTTATAGTGCCGTTTGCTGAGAAATTGGGTTACAAAGTGCCCGTAGTGGATTTTCGTTTGCCGGGTGTTACCTCGATGAGTGTAGATACTCACAAATATGGCTATGCGGCAAAAGGTACTTCGGTGGTGTTGTACAGGACCGATGAATTGCGCCACTATCAATACTACGCCAGCACAGAATGGCCGGGCGGATTGTACAACTCTCCAACACTAGCGGGTTCGCGGCCGGGCGCATTGAGTGCAGCTTGTTGGGCGTCTATGTTGGCGATGGGCGAAGAAGGCTATTTGAAAGCCACGGATAGTATTTTGAAAACCGCCAAGCAAGTGATGGCGGGTATTCGTGAAATACCAGAACTAAAAATCATGGGTGATCCACTTTGGATTATTGCAGTAGAAAGCGAAACGCTAAATATCTATGAAGTGCTGGACCAAATGACCCAACGCCATTGGAACTTAAATGGCTTACACAAGCCGGCTTGTTTTCACATTGCACTCACCTTACGTCACACACAACCCGGAGTGGCAGAACGCTTTATTCAAGACTTAAAATATAGCGTGGCGCACGTAAAAGCTAACCCAGGCAACAAATCGGGCATGGCGCCTATCTACGGTATGGCTTCTTCTTTGCCTTTTCGCGGCATGGTGAGCGATATTTTGAAACGCTACTTAGATGCAGTTTATAAAGTGTAGTGAAAGTACTTTAGTAAGTTGCTGACAAACATCCAACAGAAGATGAGTGAAAAAGAAATGAATAAGGTATTCATCAGCACTTCGCCTATTTTGAATATCCGTTTATTAGGAATTTCATACATCGGATAGTACGAGAATTGAGTGGCGACTTTGCCTGTCCAATACGCAGCAATCAAACCTGTTAGCGCAACCGCTAAGCCGGTTCCGTTTTTTAAGTCTTCGGTGAAAAGTATGGAGATTAAGCCAAAAGAAAAATTTAATCCTTGGATATAGCGACCATACGTTTTTGCAATTTCTTGATTGAGTGGTTTTAGTTTTTTGATGTCGTTGTACCAATCAAAAACTACATGGCGAATGTAAGGATAGATGAGCGCAGTAAACATTTGGCCAATCGCTCCGCAGATGATGAGCCAATTAGGGATTTCGTATTTCATACCGCTTAAAGTTTAATCCAAATTAATTTATTTCTGCATTTTCGCCCAATGGGTTTGAAATCAACAATCGCCAAATGGGCAGCAGCTGTTGAAGTGCCGAGGATATACCGCGACCAGCAGCAAGCTGTAGTTATTCAGCACCAACTCTTAACTGATTTTCTGCATACTGCTCGTCATACATATTTTGGTCGAGCGCATCATTTTTCTGCCATCACTACTTACAGTGAGTTTACAGAGCGAGTGGAGATAAAAGATTACGAAGGGTTTAGAGATTACATCGAGCGGATTGCAACAGGAGAAAAGGATGTGCTTTGGCCGGGTTTACCTTTGTACTTTTGCAAGTCGAGCGGCACTACAAGTGGCACGAAATATATCCCCGCTACTAAATTGCAAATCAATGCAATGATAACCGCTGCGCGTCAGTCGTTGTTGCTTTACGTTCATGAAACCGGTAAGGCCGATTTTTTTGACCATAAAATGATTTTTCTGCAAGGTTCACCGCTGTTAGATAAACATGGCGTTATTCCAGCGGGTAGATTGAGTGGTATTGTAGCTAACCATGTACCGTTTTATGTGGCCGCTAATCGGATGCCGTCTTTTGAGGTGAATTGTATAGAAGATTGGGAGCAGAAAGTAGAGGCTATTGCCAATGAAACGGTTCACTTGTCCATGAGTTTGATTAGCGGCATTCCGCCTTGGGTGGTGATGTATTTTGAGCGCTTGCAACAACTGAGCGGTAAAGAAAAAATCAAAGACATTTTCCCCAAGTTCAGTGTGTTTGCTTATGGTGGAGTAAACTACGCGCCCTATCGAGCAAAGATTGAGGCGATGATTGGCTTCCCGATTGACAGCATAGAAACCTATCCGGCAAGCGAAGGATTTATTGCGTTTCAAGACAAGCAAGGAGAGCAGGGGTTGTTGTTGAATGTAAATGGAGGAATATTTTACGAGTTTGTGAAAGCAGAGGAGGCGCATTTGCCGAAGGCTAAAGCCATTTCACTCGCTGATGTGGAACTCAATGTCAACTATGCATTGATCTTAACGACTAATGCCGGATTGTGGCGATATAGTATTGGGGATACCGTGAAGTTTGTATCGTTGAAACCTTATAGGATTATAGTGACCGGAAGGATAAAGCATTTCATTTCAGCTTTTGGTGAACACGTAATAGGAGAGGAAGTGGAGTCGGCACTCATGCAAGCCATGCGGCAAATGAAAGCCGGAGTGACAGAATTTACTGTGGCTCCTCAAGTCAATCCCGCAGAAGAGTTACCTTATCACGAATGGTTCATTGAGTTTAGCCAATTACCAAACAGTATGTTGCAGTTCTCGGGAATGATAGATGCGAAGTTGCAAGAGCGAAATAGTTATTATTTCGACTTGCGCCAAGGAGGAGTTTTAGGTGAATTGAAAATCTCACGTTTACAACCTAACGCGTTTGTAGAGTTGATGAAAGCCGAAGGAAAACTAGGTGGACAAAACAAAGTGCCGCGCTTGATGAACGACCGCACTATTGCCGATAAACTATTGCCTTTTGTGATTTAACGACTACCAAACAATAAACTGCCAATTCGTATGAGTGTAGCTCCTTGTTTCAAGGCGATTTTATAATCTGAACTCATACCCATAGATAACTCTGTAAACCTTTCGTTTGCGATGAAGTACTTGGCTTTTATCTCATTGAATAAATGGTTTAAAGTTTGAAATTCTTGAGTGATTACCACTTCATCGTCCGTATTGCTGGCCATGCCCATCAAGCCACAGATTTTGATGTTTTGCAAGGATTTAAAACTGGGATGGCTGAGCAAATCCAACAACTCCTCTTTGTCCAAACCAAACTTTGTGTCTTCTTGTGCTATGTATACTTGCAGCAAGCAATCAATCACTCGATTGTTTTTTTGCGCTTGCTTGTTGATCTCTTCGAGCAGTTTGAGGCTATCTACAGAGTGAATGAGCGACACGAATGGCGCAATGTATTTTACCTTGTTGGTTTGCAAATGCCCTATCAAATGCCATTGAATGTCTTTTGGTAAAGCTGCTTGCTTTTCGACCATTTCTTGAACTTTATTTTCGCCAAAAATTCGTTGCCCTTGGGCATAGAGCGCTTCGATGGCAGAAATAGGTTTGGTTTTCGACACCGCTACTAATTTTGCGCCATAGGGCAAAAGTTCATTAATGATATTTGTATAGTTTTCGTTACTCATTTTGATGCGAAAAGATATTTTTGAGGGACAAATGTA
>CANGXE010000008.1 GCA_947457525.1 Bacteroidota bacterium
TGAAAGCTAGTGGTGTTGGCCGTGAAGGAGGATGGGAAGCCATGCGTTTTTTCACTGAACCGAAAAACGTATTTGTGAAATATTGATTTATTATTGTTCTAATTCTATTGCAATGACAAACGACAAACTTCCAAAACCAATGGGGCTTTACCCCATGACCCGCCAAGTTGGCGATTTAATTTTTGTGAGTGGAATGGGACCGCGCGAGGCCGGCA
Organism: Bacteroidota bacterium; assembly: GCA_947457525.1. Classification (GTDB taxonomy): domain Bacteria; phylum Bacteroidota; class Bacteroidia; order Chitinophagales; family LD1; genus Bog-950. The sequence continues at coordinate 216 of CANGXE010000008.1, forward strand.
CCGACAACATTCCTGGATTGGAAATGGATAAATATGGCAACTACAAATCGTTGGATTTTGAAGCGCAAGTACATTCTGTTTTTAAGAATGTAAAAATTGCACTGGAGGAAGCAGGTAGCAACTGGGATAAAATCGTAGATGTGACTGTTTTTCTCGTGAACATGAAGCGCGATTTCACTGCCTTTAATAAACTCTACGCAGAATACTTCAAAGACAATATGCCCTGCCGCACCACAGTTGAAGTAAACGCATTGCCTTCACCCATCGCTGTGGAACTAAAAGTAATCGCCACTAAATAATGGCCAAGAAAAAAAGTAAATCAAAACTTCCTCTCTGGACAAAAATCTTGTTGAGTGTAGTGGTGCTATTTGCGCTAGTGATTGCTGTTTATGAAAATCAAAAATATTTTCGCAGAGCTTATCGTTACTTTTCAGCTAAATACATCAAAACGGAATGGAAGAAAACAGACTTCCCGGATAAATACACTTTGCATGGCATAGATGTGTCGCACTATCAAGATGAAATTAATTGGAAATTGTTGAAAGCCATCAACACTTATGGCGACACCATTGATTTTCGTTTTGTAATTATTAAAGCCACTGAAGGATTATTGATAGAAGACAAACGTTTTGATGAATATTGGGAAGATGTGAAAACCGAAAACATTACTCGTGGTGCTTATCATTACTTCTTGCCCGACCGCAGTCCAAAAATTCAAGCGTCTAACTACATAAACTCGGTTAAGTTACTTAAAGGCGATTTACCACCCATCATTGACATAGAAGAAACAAAAGGCAAAAAGAAAAAAGATATTGTCAAAAACCTAAAAGAATTCATCTCTGTTTTAGAAAAAACATATGGCGTCCGTCCTATTATTTATTCTAACATAACATTTATTGAAGATTACCTGATGGATGATTTTGCCAACTATCCGTTTTGGATTGCGCACTATTATCAAAAAGAATTGAAAGTTGAAAACGACCTAACGTGGGTGATGTGGCAACACTCCGATAAAGCCGATTTATTGGGCGTAAAAGGTCAAGTAGATGCAAATGTTTTTAACGGAAATGAGAAAGAGTTTAAGCAGCTACTAGTAAAGTAAAAACTATGCTATCTATACAACGGTTAAATATGGACAATACTTGGTGGCTAAATTGGGGTGAAACCTCGCTACTACTCGACCCTTGGTTAATCGGCAGCGAAGTAGATGGATTTAGTTGGTTTAATGAACAATGGCACGCCACGCCACCCGTTCCTTTGACGGAGTTACCTTACTATCAATTCATTGCTGTTTCTCAACCTTACTCTGACCATTGTCACGCCAAAACAATTGCACTACTTAGCAAGGATGCTAAATTGTTAGCAGTCGCTCCAGCGAAAAAAAGACTAATCAAAGAATTAAACAATAATCACATTACCGAAATTCCTGATTTGAAAAATGGGTTTGTTTCAATAGGCAACCTAAAAATAGCTAAGCTTTCTCCCAACCGTTTAATTGATCCGATTTATCATGCTTTAATCATAGCGCATGGAAACGAGTTAATCATTTATGCGCCACACGGTTTTCATCTGAGCAACGAACAACTCAAACTACTGGCCGGCTATTCGATAAAGCTGCTTATCACTAGCATTAGCTATTTTTATTTACCTCCACCTCTCGGTGGAATCATCAACCCCGGATTAGAAGGTGCCAAACAATTAATGAATCACCTTCAACCACAACATTGGGTAAATACCCACGATGAAATAAAACACGCTAGGGGAATTGTCATAAAACTAGCTAAACGATTTTATCCAAAGTTAGACGAAATAAAAGAGCATAACTTTATTGCCCTAGCTGATTACCAACCTATTCAACTATAGCCATGCAAAAAGTAATTCGATACCTATTGTCTACATTTTTCTTGATCTGTGCAGCGATACATATCTATGGGTTGTTTGCACACATTACCGATGAGAGCACTTTGTCTCACATCATTCATACGCTTAGCTATTTACTATGTTTTGTTGCAGTGTTTTCTCCAACCAGAAGAAGCAAAATCGCTTATCTCATTGGCACTATCTACCCATTTGTCTACCATCTTCACTGTGCTTTACAGTCAGCAATTAATACTAATCATTTCAATGTTATATGTTGGCTGGTAGTAATGGTTTTGCCTTTAGGTGGCTGGTGGTTAATGAGGTCTACTTCAGTTTTAGCAAGCGATAAGTAGCACTTTTATTGCCTTCACCTATTTGTACAAAATAGACGCCTGAATTTAAATGAGCAATGCTTATGGTTTCACTATTCATAACTTGTTTTTGAACTACTAATTTTCCTTGTAAATAAAAAATGGTCAATAGTTCAGGCTTGCTTATTCCTTCCACAGCAAATGCATCTACAGTTGGATTAGGAAACAATGTAATGCGACTAAAATCTACTTCTTCAACGGCATTAGGATTTAAGTTACGGTAGGTGTCGCGATAGCGAAGTTGAGTAGCGTTATAATTTCCATTAAACGGCAAAACTGTGCCTTGTACTTCTACAATGGGGGCATGTTCTCCCTTTGCTAACCACACGTAGTTGATGGTTGTTTGAGTTACTTCTAGTGGAAATGGAATATTGTTATTGCCAATAGAATCTGTTTGCCTAACAAGGACTTTTATACGCAAACAATCAAATGTACCATGTGGTGTAATAACCGTTCCATAGCCGTCCACTTCGTTAACGCGATAACCCTTACGAACAAAATGCGTATTGTTATCAGGCGAAAATGCCAAGCGGTAAGTTGAACTGTCGCGGTCGTTATATTCTAAAGGGAATTGATACACTTTATCAGGCTCTGTGTAGTCTGCCGGCACAGGCACATTGCTAATTTCTAAGCCAAAACCTTCTGCTCTAAATGCTGTAGACGTAGTGCGATAAAAATTATAGATGTTGTCGAACTGAATTACTCCCAAATTTATTTGATCTGCTATTTTCAATCCAAAAGAATTGAAGCCAAAAAAACCTGAATAAACCGGATTAATAAATAAACCAAATTTGTATTCATATAAGCCTTGTGTCTGCGGAGTTAAGTTGGAAAAGTCCCAAGTGATACCTGCTCCGGTGGTATCATAAGGAAAATTTTCGGGAGAAAAATTGATGCTGTATCTGAGCGTATCGCCCGCTTCAGGCATATCTGAACTTGTAATAGTTATCTGCGCATTTACTAAAAAAACCAACCATCACCCAACCGCACAACAAGATGTATTTCATAGACTTGAGTATTATACTTTACTCAAAGAAAAAATATATTCTGGTATCATTTAAGCAAAACCGCTATAGATGACAAAAATCATCTTCGCCTATAATGTGCGCTCAAATTCTGCCATGGCTTCCACCAAAGCATCCACACCGCTTTCCGGCATCGCATTATAGATCGATGCCCTAAAGCCTCCAACTGTTCGATATCCTTTGATGCCAACTATATTTTGTGCTGCTACAAATTGCAAAAATTGCTCTTCAATCATGGTTTTATCTAAAACCGGTTTAACCCCAAAACAAACATTCATTTGCGAGCGATCTCCTTTAGCCACAGTGCCCTCAAAAACTCCTGATTTATCAATTGCTGCATACAATTTATCGGCTTTCCGTTGATTACTAGCAGCTATATCTTTCAAGCTTTTCCCCTTTATCCATTTCAAAGTTAGCCATGACACATAAACAGCAAAAACAGATGGTGTGTTATACATACTGTCTTTTTCGATGTGCACACGATAGTCAATCATTTTTGGCAACGCTCGGTTTACTTTGCCCAAAATATTTTTGTTGACAACAACCAATGTTGCTCCTGCCGGCCCCATGTTTTTTTGCGCACCGGCATAGATTAGATCGTACTTATTATAGTCAATATCTCTTGAAAAAATATCCGAACTCATATCCGCCACCAATGACCACTCTTTTTTAAAATCATTCAATTGCAAATTCGAAAACTGAGTGCCATAAATCGTGTTGTTCGTGGTGAGATGAACATATTTTGAATCAACAAAGTCGTAGTGCTTTGGAATATGATTATAGCTTTGAGCTTTTGAGGAACAAGCAATATGTACTTGACCAAAATTCTTCGCTTCCACAATGGCGTTATGGGCCCAGTTACCTGTATCAAAATAAGTTGCCGTTTCATTTTCATTTAGCAAATTCATCGGTATCATGTAGAACTGAGAAGACGCACCACCCTGCAGAAACAAGACTTCTTTATCTGCATCTAATTGCATTAACTCTTTCACCAATGCGCGCGCTTCTTCCATTACATGTACAAATTCTTTGCTTCGATGGGAGATTTCTAAAATACTCAGCCCTGTGCCGGCAAAATCTTGAATAGCCGCTTGTGCTTGGAGCAATACTTCTTCCGGCAAAATGGCAGGACCGCTATAAAAATTTATCTTTTTCATGTTTGGCAAACATAAAAAAGGCTGAAGTAAAAACTCCAGCCTCTTTAAAATAGTTTTAAATCAGTTTAGTATTTCAATACTTTAACTTCCGTTCTACGGTTAGCTTGGTGCTGAGGATCAGTACAAGGCGACTCGTTAGTCGGCTCACATTCACAACCATTCACTAATTTGGTTTCACCATAACCGGCTCCAATAATTCGTTTCACTTTCACACCTTTACCTACAATATAGTCAACTGCTGCTCTAGCACGTCTTGCTGAAAGGGACATGTTATATTTCTATGTTTGACGGCAATCTGTGTATGAACTCAACTCTACTTCAAGAGTTGGATTTTCTTTCATCACTCGCACTAAGTTATCTAGTTCTTTTGCGGCATCCGGACGAATAAATGATTTATCTATGTCGTAATATATTGATAATAATCCATGTTTGACCTACGTAAAATTTACATAGTCCATCAATTTCAGAGCCAGGTTTTAAGCCATAAGTTGAAATGGTGTCATTTACGCCATTTTGAAGAATCACGTATTTATCGTTTGAGCGCAAGTCTAATCGTGTTTCATCACTTCCTCCCAAAACTCTGCCGCACGCCTTGTGTGCGGAATAACGATTGAGCCGCCCACTAAATTGGCAATGGCAAAAACCTCATAAATCTGTTCAGTCGAAACGCCAACTTCGTGGCATTTCCCCAAGTGATATTTAATACAATCATCGCAGCGCAACACCATGCTCGCCACCAAGCCGAGCATCTCTTTAGTAGGCACCGAGAGCGCTCCTTCTGCATATGCCTGATTGTCTAAACTCCAAAATCGCTTCAACACCAAGTTGTCTTTTTCGAGGATTACCTCGTTCATGCGGCTGCGATAGTCGTTAAACTCTTTAATCATTTCGCTCATACAATATTTGATTTTTCGTTTCGTCAAAACTAAAAACTTAGTCATACTTTCATCAAAACAAACCATCACCATTCATTAACTTCATTTTTCCTACATTTACACCAAACTCATAACCAATGAAAAACATTATCCGATTATTTATTATTCTTTTTGCCGCCTCATCGCTCACTAGCTGCGGCTATAACACCATGGTAGAAAAACGCGAAGCTGTGAATGGCGCGTGGGGAAACGTGGAGAGCGCTTACCAACGCAGAGCCGACCTCATTCCTAATTTGGTGAACACTGTGAAAGGCGCTGCCAACTTTGAACAATCTACCTTGACAGCCGTGGTAGAAGCCCGCGCAAAAGCGACTTCTATCCAACTCAAAGCCGAAGACCTCACCGAAGAAAATTTACAGAAATATCAAGAAGCACAAGACGGCTTAAAGGGCGCATTGAAAAGCTTGTTGATGGTGACCGAAAACTATCCCGAATTGAAAGCCACAGCAGCCTTTCAAGAACTGCAAGCCCAACTCGAAGGCACCGAAAACCGCATCAATACGGAGCGCAACCGATTTAACGATGCGGTCAAAGACTACAATGCGACCATTGCTAGTTTTCCGCAATTGTTGATGGCAAAAATGTTTGGCTTCACACCAAAAGCTTACTTCAAAGCCGCAGCCGGAGCCGATGCCGCACCGGAAGTGAAGTTTTAAGAAGCCAATATGATTTTTACAAAATCTTTTTTTAGCGATGAAGAGCGCAAAGCACTCGTGGCAGCCATTGCCGAGGCAGAGGGTATGACCTCAGGCGAGGTTCGTGTACATATTGAGCCATCTACTAAAGGTAAAGCCGTGTTAGATAGAGCCGTGGAAGTTTTTACTAAACTTGACATGCAAAAAACTGCCGCTCGAAATGGGGTGCTGATTTATGTGGCTCACGAAGACCATCTGCTGGCCATCATTGGCGATAAAGGCATCAACGAAGTGGTGCCCGACAACTTTTGGGAAAGCACCAAAGACACCATGCTCGAACATTTTAAAAAAGGAGAGTTTTTTCAAGGACTACTCTTTGCCATAAAATCTTCGGGCGACCAACTGAAACATTATTTTCCGTCAGAAAACAACGATAAAAACGAACTACACAATGACATCAGCGAAGGCCATATTTAAAAGGTTGACTACTCCGCTAGCGTGGTTGTTGTTTTTGATGAGCTTAGTCGGCTCTGCTTCGGCACAATACCCAGCCAAACCCTCCCCTCCGCGTTTGGTCAATGATTTCACCAACACATTGAGTGGCGGAGAGTTGAACGCATTGGAGCAAAAGTTGATGGCTTACAACGACAGCACTTCTACACAAATTGCCATCGTCATCATCTCTACCACTGATGGTGCTGACATAGGTCAATACACCATCGAACTTTTCAACAAATGGGAAATAGGCGACAAGCAAAAAGATAATGGCGTGCTGATAAACGTAGCCAAAAACGACCGAAAGGTGTTTATAGTCACCGGTCGTGGAGTAGAAGAATATCTACCTGATGCAATTTGTAAAAGAATAGTGACGAACAAAATCGTTCCCAACTTCAAGCAAGACAATTATTATGGCGGGCTAAACGATGCCGTTGATGAAGTGATTAGCCGCCTTTCAGGCAATTTCATTAATGATAAAGAAGAGGAAGACAACGGCATTCCTCTCTGGGTAGTTATACTCATTATTGTAATCATCCTCTTTGTTTTACCCAACATATTTGGCGGTGGCGGTGGCACTACGTATAGCCGCAGAGGTTACAACTCTTGGGGCAGTGGACCATTATTGGGTGGAGGTGGCTGGAGCAGCGGTGGTGGCGGTTGGAGTAGCGGCAGCAGTGGTGGATTTGGTGGATTTGGAGGTGGAAGCAGCGGTGGTGGTGGCGCAGGCGGCAGTTGGTAGTGGTACTTTTATTTTTAAACTCGTAAATTGAACGATGAACCCACACTTAAAATACACCCTTCATCCTTGGCATGGCATTGAGATTGGCAAAGATGCTCCCCAGATTGTAACTGCGTTTATTGAAATAGTGCCGACCGACACCGTGAAATATGAGATAGACAAACACAGTGGCTGGTTGAAAGTAGATCGTGCTCAGCTATACTCCAATATTGTACCCGCCTTGTACGGCTTTATCCCGCAAACATTATGCGACAAAAAAATAGGGGACTATTGCTGTGCAAAAACTAATCGCAAAGGTATCATTGGCGACCAAGATCCTTTGGACTTATTCGTGTTGAGCGAAAAGACTTTTCCGAATGGTGGTTTTATGATGGAGGTAGTGCCGATTGGTGGCTTCAGAATGATCGATAAAAATGAAGCTGATGACAAGATAATTGCAGTGATGAAAAACGATGCGGTATATGGGAAGTTTACTGAAATTAGTCAACTTAGCGAAGGTATCATTCAGCGATTGAAGCATTACTTGCTAACCTACAAGCAAATGCCAGAAGAGGAAGTGCGCAAGGTAGAAATAGCCGCTACCTTTGGCCGCGAAGAGGCGCAAGAGATAATCCGACTAAGTCAAGCGGATTATCACAATAAATTTAATTCATCAAAGATTGATCAGCTTAATTTATCTGTGTAATGAGAGTTAAACTCAGCACACTATTTCTTCTTGCTGTGGCACTTGGCGTTGCGATATATAGCTATTATACCTACCGCGTTGCACATGAAGTAAAATTCGAAAATCTAGATATCACCGATTTAGAGGGCAAGCCTATTGACTTGGAAGACATTACTGGTGAACACTTGTTCGTGCACTTTTTTGCTACATGGTGCAGCAACTGCTTGAACGAACAAGCATCACTCGAAGTAGCTGCTGAAATTTTAAAAAATGATGGCGTCACCACTATTTTAATATCTGATGAACCTATTGAAAAACTCAAAAAGTTTGTAGCGAACGAAAACCTAAAAACACCTATTTATCATAGCAACAAAAAACTGAAGGAAATGAGCATATATACCATTCCTACTTGCTATTTACTGAAGAATAATAGAGCGGTAGTATTTAGACACGTGGGAGAGGAAATGTGGAATGATGATGATGTACTGAATAAACTACGAGCCCTCTTGCGTTAATTTTGGGTTGTCAGCCAGTTTGTTCATCCACCACATCACTAGTAAAAATATAACCCCGTAAGTCAACAATACATATACATACTCATGAGCTAATTTAAACCACTGCTTTTCGTAGAGTAGAACTAATACCAATGCAATAGTTCTCATGACATTGGTGATTAATATAAGCACCCAACCCATAGGGATGAACCACAATTTATTCCGCCATTTGTCGCCATAAGACAAAATAAATCCGGCAAAAATAAATAGAGGTGCCACGCCTAAACACAAATCGCCAATGTAAACTCCCGGGGTGCCCTCCACTATAATCATCCGATGAAAATCGGTGACTGTATAGCCCATTATCCGCAATGCTTGCGCAGAGATAATGGTGATAAATCGCCCGAAAACTGTATAAAATGTGTCCCAGCCACCCAACAAAAAATTTTCAAAACTCTCTCCGCCATATTTTAATGCCCTCCACACCGCATAAACCAAGCCCATCTTGAGCACAAACTCCACGGGAAGTACCATCTTTTTATCGGTAAACAATTTTTGAAGCACTGGTCTAAACATACACCCTCTTATGCACTCAAATTAAACCCACGCCATGTTGTTAAAACAAAAGCGATAGATAATGCCAATAGTACGATGAACAAAAAATTTACTTTCTGTAAGTTTTTGTACTTCAGCACATCATCGCGCACTATGTCAATATGCGCCAATGAATACCAGGCGATAATCAAGCCTAGAAATATAACGCCCAAAAAAACAAGATGAATAAATAGATTCATTGGAAATGTAAGTTTTGTGGTAAGAACAGCGCCAAGTATGAATGGTAAGAAAGCGGTTTCTAAAAAGTACTTTCTTCTTCGGCTCAGTTTATTGACCTTGGTGTACGAATATGAAAAAACCAAAAAGGGACGAGCGTAATTAGCCGCAAAATAAAGTAGTATGCCTACAAAAAACAAATTTGATGCGTAAACTATAAACAAAGGAATTCTCCACCAGGCAAAGACACAAGCGAACCAAGTGTAATAAGGAGAAAGAAACTCATGTCCGGCTAAAGACGCGATTACACCCTGAGCTGCAAACATACTTGTACCTATTACAAAACACCACAGAAAAAAGAGATTAAACAATGTTTTTGTTGTCTTGAATTTGCTGTAGAGATAAATCCCTAAAAGACCCAAAAGCAATGCCACAAACGGCCCACCACCAAAAATAGTTGTAATTTTTAACCTATTCCAAAACTCAGGTTTATTCTGCATAAACCGTATGCCATAGTAATATACTATCGAATCTTTATCAAAAAATTTACCAAATAATGACATACTAATCCATATCATCTGTGTAATAAAAATATACGCCAACGAAAAAGAAACTGTAGAATTAAAAATTCTTATGCTCTTGCTTTTCCGCGATTCACTTCTTCTACTTATATCATCCATTGGATTAGGTTTATTATTACTCTAATATAAACTATAATTAAATATACAAGATAAGTCGTTACATTATTTATTGGGGCGATACTTTGATTGCCTAATAATTTCATTTGCATCGGTGTTAACCAAGGTGGCTAATGAAACTTTTCCTTTGCTCTCGTTCATATATTTTTTTACAATTTGCCAACCGACCCAAGTACCAATGTTACCCGGTGCTTCTGCGGGCATACCGGACGCTGTTGGCCCTTCAAATAAATAACGCTTCTGCTCCATCATGTCTGTTTTGTAAAGTAAATCTTTATCGTTGAAAAACTGCCAAATGCTGTTTTCGTTGGCTGTACACCATTTAGCTTGGTCCGGAGTAAAACCGGCAATGATGTGTTCCGGTGCGTCAGGTACTAAGTAACTTAATACATAGGCACGCTTGCCATTTTCGACCATAGCCTCAAAAAAGGTGGGTGGTGCAGCCGGATTTTTTTCAAAATAAAGATTATAAATTACTTCCATCGTGTTGCGAACAATATACTCTTCACTTAACTTGTGACGCACGTAATTGTAAATTCCTGCACTATCGTAGTCAGCATTATTTGCACCTAAATACAAATCTAAACCAATGCCCACCACATCGTTCTCGTAGGTAAATGCTCCGATAGAAAAACCGGAGTTAATAGTGTAAGCTTTCGGAAAAGTAATCTGCGGAAAGTAATGCTTGGCGTAGCGCAAGGACTGTGTCAATTCGGCTTCTATTTTTTTAGTGTCGGAAAAATGTTTTTGTACAGAATCTTGCAATCGCAACATGTAGCCATCTTTTAAAAACTGACTTATGGCAGCTTGGTCAATATCGGCTGTATCGCCCGGTTGGCGAGGGCCAATGATAAATTGATTGACATAAAAATCGTAAAACGAACCATATTTGCTACGCATCATTTGACGATGGGTTTCGAAATCAACTTTTTGAAACCCAAATAAATCTTGGTCAAAGCGCATTAATTTCACTTCATCTTTCATGGCCGACACATCCGGCTTTTCTCTACTTTTATTCTTGTTATAATCGCACCCTAAAAAACCCAATAAAAACAAGAGAAAAAGTGACTGCAAAATTTTGTTTATCATAGTGCTGCGAAAATGCGAAAGAAAATGAAACGGATACTAACCTCATTAACGATTATACTTTTTTTTAGTCAATTTCTACATGCACAAATTGATCGAATGCGTTTTGGCATAAGTGCTGGCCCAGGAATAGCCTGGGCAAAGCCATTTGGTTTAGATTTGCAAAAAGGGAAAGTGCGCGCCTCTGCCGAGTATGGTTTTATGTTTGAATATTGGTTTACCAAAAACATAGGAATAAACTCCGGTTTGAATGGGTCATTTGATGGGATGAACATCAAAGGTCGTAATTATTTTGAACTAGATTCTGCGCAAATACAAGTCAGAAATGTGAATGAAAAATACACTTTCAACTACCTACAATTGCCGGCTTATGTCAAATTCAAATCGAACGAAATTAAAGATGGCCGCTTTAGTGTGTGGGGGCAATTGGGTTTTGCATTAAACTTTACCGTCAGTGCACGCACCACTTTTTCTTCGCCAGTACCACGCCAGCCGGTGATCTCTTCTCCACTCGATTTGGTGACCGTAGAAAAGGAAAACATTTTACGCAAAGAAAATGAAGCTGCCAAATCTATCAGCGGATTTAAGTCCAATTTTTTTGATTTTCGACTAGGCGTAGGTTCCGGCTTTGAATATCGGTTTGATGATAAAAACTCTTTGCTGGTGGGTTTGTTTTACCACAATGGTTTTGTCAATAACCTCATAGACCGCGACCCTAAAAAAGAACCTATTTTGATACGCACCACGAGTTTGCGTGTGGGCGTATTGTTTTGATGTTTGTTTAAATTCTATCTATGAAAATTGCTTTAGCTCAATATAGTTTCCATGTGGGCAATTTTACAGCCAACACTGCCAAAATCATTTCGGCCATTCAAACTGCCGAACAACACCAGTCCGAACTTATCGTATTTAGCGAGTTAAGTGTCTGCGGTTATCCTCCACGCGATTTATTAGAGTTCAACGACTTTATTAATCAATGTCAACAAGCCATTGAAACGATTTCGGCCCACACCCAAAACATTGGTGTGTTAGTCGGCTGCCCAAGAAAAAACCCGTTGACAGAAGGAAAAGATTTATTCAACTCTGCTTATTTTCTGTATGAAGGTAAGATACAGCAAATCATTGACAAAACGCTTTTGCCCACATACGATGTGTTTGATGAATATCGCTACTTCGAGCCAAACGCTACTTTTCAAACCGTGGCTTTCAAAGGAAAAAAACTAGCCGTCACCATCTGCGAAGATATTTGGAATATAGGGAACGACAATCCACTCTACACCATCTGTCCGATGGACGAGCTTATTCATCAAAAGCCCGACATCATCATCAATCTTTCGGCATCTCCGTTTAGTTATGTGCAAGCTGAGGAGCGATTAAAAGTGGTGCAAGCCAATGTACAACGCTATCATCTGCCGCTAGTTTATGTAAACCAAGTGGGCGCAAACACCGAATTAATTTTTGATGGAGGCAGTTTAGCCGTTGATGCTTCGGGCAAAATATTGAACCGATTGAAATATTTTGAAGAAGACTTGCAGTATATTGATTTTACTTCCGCAACTTCTAACGAAGTAATGAACGAACCATCCTTCATAGCATTGATACACGATGCACTAGTGCTGGGCATTCGCGATTACTTTGCTAAACTTGGCTTCAAAAAAGCCATACTTGGTTTGAGCGGTGGTGTAGATTCGGCTTTGGTGCTTTATTTAGCCACACAGGCCTTGGGCAAAGAAAATGTGCTATCGTTACTTTTGCCATCCGACTTTTCAACCAATCATTCGATTGACGATGCGGTACAACTTTGCAAAAACTTAAATTCTCCTTACGAAACTGTGCCAATTGAGCACAACTTTCAAGCTTTTTTGACCACACTGAAGCCTTTCTTTAAGGACCTACCATTTAATGTGGCCGAAGAAAATATTCAAGCCCGTGTACGAGGCGTGTTGTTGATGGCATTTAGCAATAAGTTTGGCTACATTTTGTTGAACACCACCAACAAAAGCGAAGCTGCCGTAGGCTACGGAACGCTCTATGGCGATATGTGTGGCGGCTTAGCGGTGTTAGGCGATTTGTACAAAACACAGATTTATTCGCTCTGCGCATATATCAACAGAAATTGCGAAATTATTCCTCAAAACATTCTGACCAAAGCACCCTCGGCAGAGCTGCGCCCCAACCAGAAAGACAGCGACTCCTTGCCTGATTACGACATCCTCGATAAATTACTTTTCCAATACATTGAAAAACGCCAAGGCCCGGCAGAGTTGGTGACACAAGGTTTTGAGCGTTCGCTCGTAGACCGTGTGCTCAAAATGGTGAATAGCAACGAGTGGAAACGCTTCCAAACACCACCTATTCTGCGCGTGTCGCCCAAAGCCTTCGGTATGGGCCGCAGAATGCCGTTGGAAGGAAAGTACCTCGGCTAAACAAAATAATTACTTTAGCGCCTCGTTTTAAGGCTCAACTTAGTTTATGAAAAACATTCTGCTTGCTCTTCTTGTGTTCAACACCTTCGCGCTGATGGCCGAAGAACCGGATTCTAGCAAAGTAAAAAAAGAGAAAAAAGAATTGACTGCCGAACAGACAGCCAAAAAAGTGCGTATCAACAATGCTTTCAATAAATTTTCGCGCGATCGTTTTGCGATTGACTTCCTCGGCACCAACTGGATACATGATGGTGCTAACGGATTTAAAACCAAATGGTACTCTCGTGGCATAAATGTTTACTTCTACTGGGATTTTCGCATCAAACAATCTCGTTTCAGCTTTGCGCCAGGCATTGGTTACAGCGCTACGAACATCTACAGCCGTCATGCTATGAAAGAAGATAGCGCAAGTGTTACCTACTTTGAGGCTTTACCCAATCCTGATGAATATAAAGTGAATAAAGTCACTTTACAATATATTGATATTCCACTTGAGTTCCGTATCAAAACTAACCCCGACAAATTGGACAACGTTTGGAAGTTTGCCATTGGTTTCAAAGCGGGAATACGAGTTGATGCGCACACTAAAACCAGAATTAAAAATGCTAACGGCACAAAAGTTTTTGTAGAAAGACGCTTTCCGGACTTTAGTCTGTTTCATGCCGGGCCAACTTTGCGAATTGGTTACAGCAGTTTTAATATCACCGCATACTATGGCATCATCGGTGTGTTTAAAAAAGATTTGGGGCCAAAAGCCAATGCCTTCTCAGTCGGCATTTCGTTCAACGGCCTGTAATTATTAAACACTACTTTACAACTCATGTAACTTTCTTTCAGTTACATCGTACACCCCATACCTTCAATCTACAAAAAGTATGGAACAGCTCGACCCTAAACCTGCGCCTGATTGGCCAATAGACGACACTAAGCCAAGTTTATCCTAAACTACGGTTTTCACTTGCGTTAATCGTTTATAGTTAGCCGCTAAAATCACCGCGGCTGCAAAGCAGATGCCGGCCAATATTGCTACTGCATAAACAATGTTTTCTGCTTCGTGAAAAAACGGAATAGTAAATAAGCCAATCAAACCAAATCGCAACACTACGTTTATCACAAAAAATATACTACCGGTTCGACCGATTACTTTGTTGGGAATATGGTGAAACATATACGTGACGCGTTGGATCCGCACGGCAGCATTGCAAGCGCCAATGATAAAGTTGGCAAGAAAAAACACATAAATACTTTTGCTGCCAATCATCACCAAATACATCACTCCAGCTAGTGCACTCAAGATAATGATGCCTTGTACGGCTTTTCGCTCGCCAAAAATTCGAGTGGACACAAAACCCGCAATCAATGCGCCAATCGAAAACGTCATATCGCCAATGGCGTACACATCACCGGCCGCACCTAAGAATGATTTAACATACATGGTGGCTACGTACGTTCCAAAAATCAGGATAGTCAAAAACAACAACAAAGAAGCATTGCCAAAATGGAAAATAGGTGGATATTTTCTCAGAAAATCAAAACCCACATTCATGCGCTCTAAGAGCGATCCGGTGTCTATTTTGCGGTCTACCACCGGCATTGATTGAATGCGGTAAATCAATAAAAACGTAATCAAATATGCTACCGTTCCCAAGCTAAAAATCTCGTAGATTTTCCAAGGTTGAACCACAAACGGCAATTGAATCTGATGGCCTATAAACTCAAACTGTCCATCAATGCCATTCAATAATATAGCGGCTATGCCTCCCGCAATCGTAAACGTCAACTGTCCTTGAATTTCGAGCAGTGAAGTCACTTTAGCGTATTGCTTTTTGTCGGTGATTTCTTGCGCAAA
>CANGXE010000009.1 GCA_947457525.1 Bacteroidota bacterium
AATGCGTAAGCTTTGGCGGCTAGCGCTAAGTTGATGCTGGCGCGAGGCGAACCACCGTAGTTGATGAATGGCTTTAATTTGTTGAGTTTGTAATCTTCCGGTTTGCGACTAGCAAAAACAATGTCGAGGATATATTTTTCAATCTTTTCATCCATGTACACCTCACGAACGGTCTTGCGTGCCGCCAAAATTTCTTCTGCTTTCACTACTTGATTAATCGGACGGCTTTCAAACTGCATATTCTGGCGAATAATCATTTGCTCTTCTTCTTTCTTGGGGTAAGTCACCACCACTTTGAGCATAAAACGGTCTACTTGCGCCTCTGGCAACGGGTAAGTTCCTTCTTGTTCAATCGGGTTTTGTGTGGCCAATACCAAAAAAGGCTCTTCAAGTTTAAAGGTATTTTCACCAATGGTTACTTGGCGTTCTTGCATCGCTTCGAGCAAAGCAGATTGCACCTTGGCAGGCGCACGGTTAATCTCATCGGCCAAAATAAAATTGGCAAACACCGGGCCTTTTTTGATGTGAAAATCGTTGTCTTTTTGGTTGTAAATTTGCGTACCAATCAAATCGGCAGGGAGCAAATCTGGCGTAAACTGAATGCGCGAAAATTTGGCATGAACGGCACTAGCCAATGATTTTATAGCCAGTGTTTTTGCCAAGCCCGGCACACCTTCCAACAAAATGTGACCGTTCGATAGCAAGGCTAACATCAGTCTTTCGGTCATGTATTTTTGACCGACAATCGCTTTGCCTAGCTCCATGTTGAGCACATCTACGAAAGCGCTTTCGCGGCCTATTTTTTCATTCAGCGCAGTGATGTCTACACTGCTATTGGTGGATATTATTTCCATAGTTCTGTTTTTTCGGACGCCAAAAGTAAGTGAGTTCCCTATTGTTAAAAATCAAAATTTGTTAAGCAAAATGCGATAATTTTTCAGACTTGAGCTATTTCCCCTTCACCTGATGCAGCGTTTGGCAAAACTTAACGAAAAGTGATGGGTGAACACATAGCTTTGACTAGTTATTTACAGCTATAAGTTCTAATGCATTTGATTAAGTTTGTTCCCTTATTTTTTAGAGTGGACATAATACGCCTTTTACCTGATAACATTGCCAACCAAATAGCAGCCGGAGAGGTGATTCAACGACCGGCCTCGGCTGTTAAGGAATTGCTGGAAAATGCGATTGACTCGGGGGCTACGCAAATAAAACTTATCTTTAAACAAGCCGGCAAAAGTCACTTGCAGGTGATTGACAACGGCTGCGGAATGAGCGAAACCGATGCGCGTATGTGTTTTGAAAAACATGCCACCTCAAAAATTCGCACGGCTGATGATTTATTCAATATCCGCACGATGGGTTTCCGAGGTGAAGCTTTGGCTTCTATTGCGGCCATCGCACAAGTGGAACTAAAAACGAGAATGCACACCGAAGCGGTGGGTGTGGAGCTTGAAATTGAAGGTATGAAGGTGCAAAAACAAGAGCCTTGCCAAACGCCCGAAGGCACTTCGATTACAGTCAAAAACTTGTTTTTCAACGTGCCGGCCCGCAGAAATTTTTTGAAGAGCGACACTGTAGAGTTGAAATATATCATTGATGAGTTTCACCGAGTGTCTTTGGCGCATCCCAAAATCGGCTTTCAGTTGTTTAATAACGATTATGAAATGTATCACCTCAAGCCGGGGAACTTAAAGCAACGCATTACTCAGCTTTTTGGCGACAACTATGCCGAAAAGATTGTGCCGGTAGAGGAAAAAAGTTACGCATTGCATGTGTATGGCTTTGTGGGCAAACCGGAGTTTTCGAAAAAAACACGGGGTGAGCAATTTATTTTTGTCAATAATCGCTTTATCAAATCGCCTTATCTAAATCATGCGGTTTCGATGGCTTACGAGCAGATGATTACGAAAGATCATTTCCCGTTTTTTGTTTTGTTTTTAGACATTGACCCGGCAAAAATTGATGTGAACGTGCATCCGGCCAAGCATGAGATTAAATTTGAAGACGAAAAATTGGTGTACACCTTTGTCAATTTAGGCACTAAACATGCGTTGGGCGCTTATAGCATTTCGCCTACTTTAGATTTCAACCAAGAAGACCATTTGCACAATGGAGGTGCGTTTGACCAACAGCCGCGCACTTGGTTAGAAATCACTCAGCACGCCACGCAAACCAAAGACGCTAAAAAATTTGCCCCGCCTTCCAATTTTCAAACTTACAACGAGCGTGAATCCAACAATCAAAAAAATTGGGCCTCGGCTTTTGACACGGTGGGTAAGAACGAAGTGAAACCGCTAAATTTTGAAACACAGAAATCTGTCGGCACTAACTACATTGGGTTTAGTTCTTCAGAGAACGAAGTGTTGCGCGAAGCCGTACCGCCACATCAATTGTTGAAACGCTACATTGTTTCGCAAGTGAAATCGGGTTTTATTTTGATAGATCAACAAGCCGCCCACGAGCGTATTTTGTTCGAGCGCTACGTGAAGCTGTTGGAAAAAACCAAGCACGATAGTCAGCGGCAACTATTTCCGCAAAACCTATCGTTGAGTGTGGCCGACAACCAGATTCTGCGCGAAATATTGCCTGAAATCAACCAACTCGGTTTTGATATTCAAGAGTTTGGCAAAGACAGTTTTGTGGTGCATGGTTTTCCAGCAGATATTGTGCAAGGCAACGAAATTCAGATGATTGAAGAATTGATTGAGCAGTATAAAATGAATGCTTCTGTTAATAAATTAGCGAAGCGAGATAACCTAGCCAAAGCCATCGCGCAAAGCACCGGCATCAAAAACGGCAAAACACTTTCCGTGGAAGAAATGAAAACCTTGATAGATGAATTGTTTGCCTGCGAAAACCCTTATTCCACACCTGCAGGACATCACACGGTGGTAACTTTCAGCAAGGACGAACTCGAAAAACGATTTGAAAACAAAATACACGGCTAATGCACCTGCTGTGACAAAAAATAGTTTACACAAAACAAGCTAGTTTTTTATTTTCGCTGACACTTAAAAACAATAAATAATATGAATTTTCCAAGCAATTTAAAGTATAGCAAAGAGCACGAATGGGTTTTAGTAGATGGCAACAACGCTACTATCGGCATCACTGATTTCGCACAAAAAGAATTAGGTGACATTGTGTATGTAGACATTAACACTGTAGGTGAAACCGTGGCTAAAGATGCGGTTTTCGGCACAGTTGAAGCGGTGAAAACAGTGTCAGATTTGTTTATGCCTATTAGTGCAAAGATTGTAGAGTTTAACGGTGCGTTGAATGATGCTCCTGAAAGTGTAAATACAGATGCCTATGGCGCAGGCTGGATGGTGAAAGTACAAATCAGTAATGCAGCTGAACTAAACGAATTGATGGATTCAGAAGCCTATCAAAAGCACATTGGTTTATAATTCATTTACCTTGACCAATTTTTTAAAATACAACTGGCCGTCCATATTTTGGGCGGCTTTTATTTTGGGCATATGCCTGATGCCCGGGCGTGATTTGCCAAGTATTTCCATTTGGGAGTTTGATAAAATAGTTCACTTCGGGGTTTATTTCTTGCTTGCTGTGTTGCTTTATTGGGGATGGGAAAAGCAACAAATAGTTAGATTTCTGCATCAACAAGTAGCACTCAAAATTGTATTGATTTGCGTGGCTTATGGATTTGCTGTAGAAGTATTACAGGAGTGGCTCACCACCGATCGCCATTTCGACCTTTTCGATGCTTTGGCAAATGGCTTAGGCGGCTTGGTAGGTGGGTGGTTGAGCGAGAGAGTAAAGTGATGAATACTACTAACTCGCCAGAACTGCAGGCACTACTTTTGCATCAGCGGGAACTTCACCGGTCAAAGAATTAAGAAAAGCGACAATTGCTTTTACTTGAGCTTCACTTAAATCGCGATTAAGTTGTGATTTACCCATGATTTTTACCACCTCTGCCAAATCGCTCACACAGCCATCATGAAGGTAAGGATGAGTCATTGCTACATTGCGCAAACCGAGTACTTTGAATTGATCTTTGTCTTCTTCTTTTTTTGTCAAGTCCTTGCGCACAGAATCAGTAGAAGTTGTTTTCACAAAAGTGCGATAGTCGCCATACACCCCAAACTTTTGGAAGGAATTACCTCCAAGAGCTACACCTGAATGACATGAGGCACAACCAACGTCCATAAATGTTTTAGGCCTGTTCTAGCATCGCTGCTCAGCGCGTGAACATCGCCTTTCAGGTATTTGTCAAACGAAGAAGGAATAGTCAATGTGCGTTCAAATGCAGCAATAGCTTTTTGCACATTTTCATAGAAAAAAGGGTTGCTTTCTTCCGGGTATGCTGCTTTAAACATATCTTTATATTCAGTAATTCCTTTCAACCTATCCATCAAAAACTCTTTGCTCGGAATGGCCATTTCTACGGGGTTCAAAATCGGTCCACCGGCTTGCTCTTCCACATCGGCAGCGCGTCCGTCCCAAAACTGGGTAGTGTGATACGCAGCATTTAACACGGTAGGCGAATTTCTGCCACCAAAACCTCCATTGTCACCTTTTGATGTCGGTAAGTTATCTACACCAAAGGTGCTTAAATTGTGACATGAGTTGCAACTATTATTCCCCGTTTTGCTTAAGCGCGTATCGTAGTAAAGCAATTTACCTAAGGCCACTTTTTTATTGGTAATTGGGTTCGCAGGGTTCTCTACACGAGTGGCAACTGGTTTAAATAAATCTTGTGCTTTTTGCAAAAGTTCTTGATCGGCAGGTGTAACGGCCAATAGTACCGTCTCTGTGTTTGATTGCACGAACTAAAAATGCATAATGCGGCAAGGGAGATGTAAAACAGTTTTTTTCATATTCATTAGTATTGTGTTCAGATACAATTTTACAAAAAACAATAAACAAACACGGAACAAATGTTACGAAACAGATGCCGCTCTAGCATTCACAAATCGTTCGACATCCTCTAATCGTTCTTCCGCTTGTTTCATACTTTTTACCGATTCAATATTTAGTACCAAATATTTTTCGGTTTCGCGGAGATAAACGCCATCGCGATGTTTTTGTACATACTCAATTATTTTACTGAACACCGCAGAGCTATAGAAACTCGACTCTTGATTCGACACAAAGTAGCAGCGCAACAATTTTCCTTTCAAAATTATCTGCTCCATGCCCAGTTGGGTGGCAATCCATTTTAACCGCATGGCATTAAAGAGTTCGTACACTTGCTTCGGCACTTCACCAAATCGGTCATGCAATTGCTCCTCAAATTTTGCCAAGGCTTCCTCATTTTTCAATTCGTTCAAATCTCTGTATAAAATCATCCGTTCGGCCGTGTTGCTTACGTAATCGCTCGGTATAAGCATTTCTAAATCCGACTCAATAGCACAATCGCGTACATAATCCACTTTGCGCTCCAATTCGTCTTTATACAAATCTGCAAACTGTGTTTGCTTCAATTCACGAATAGCTTCATCCAAAATTTTGTGATAAACATCATAACCAATTTCAGCTATAAAGCCGCTTTGTTCTGCGCCCAGCACATTGCCCGCTCCGCGGATATCCATATCGCGCATGGCGATTTGAAAACCACTGCCGAGGTCCGAAAATTCTTCGAGCGTTTTGAGGCGTTGACGAGCTTCATTAGTAAGTGTGCTGAGCGGTGGCGAAAATAAATAGCAAAACGCATGTTTATTGCTTCGGCCAACTCGTCCTCGAAGTTGGTGCAAATCGCTCATCCCAAACTGGTGGGCATTGTTGATGATAATCGTATTGGCATTAGGAATGTCAATGCCACTTTCTATAATGTTGGTAGAAAGCAACACATCAAACTCTCGATTGACGAATTTTAGTAGCACTTCTTCAAGTTTGTCGCCTTCCATTTGGCCGTGCGCCACACCAATGTCAACATGCGGCACAATTTTGCGCAACATCTCGGCTACTTCTACAATGTCTTTCACTCGATTGTGCACAAAGAAAACTTGTCCGCCTCTGTAGATTTCATATTCGATGGCTTCTTTGATCAATGCCGGATCGAGGGCATTCACTTCCGTAGTTATCGGTTGGCGATTGGGCGGAGGTGTATTGATAATACTCAAATCTCTTGCGCCCATCATGCTAAACTGCAACGTGCGCGGAATAGGTGTGGCGGTGAGTGTAAGCGAATCAACATTTTCACGCAAGGTCTTCAATGTTTCTTTTACCCCCACCCCAAATTTTTGCTCTTCATCAATCACCATCAAGCCCAAGTTTTTAAACTTGACCGACTTGCCCACCAAGCCATGTGTACCAACAATGATGTTCGTTTTCCCTTCTTCCAATCGCTGCAACGTTTCCTTTTTTTCTTTTGCCGTTTTAAATCGGTTGATGTAATCTACTTCAATCGGGAATTCGCTCAATCGCTCTTTGAACGTTTTATAATGCTGCATAGCCAAAATGGTAGTAGGCACTAACACGGCTACTTGCTTGCCATCACAAGCCGCTTTGAAAGCTGCCCGAATAGCCACTTCCGTTTTTCCAAATCCTACATCGCCACACACCAATCTATCCATAGGATATTCGGCTTGCATATCGCGCTTCACGTCTTCTACAGCCTTGGCTTGGTCGGGAGTGTCTTCATACATAAAACTCGCTTCCAACTCATTTTGCATATAGCCATCGGGTGAAAATTGAAATCCTTTGGCGGCTTTTCGTTTGGCATATAATTGAATTAAGTCAAACGCCAATTCTTTAATGCGCTTCTTGGTTTTCTTTTTGAGGTTTGCCCAAGTTTCTGTGCCGAGTTTGTTCACGCGCGGAGCATCACCTTCTTTGCCTACGTACTTCGAAATCTTATGTAAGGATTGAATGCCGACATACAAAATATCATTGCCGGCATAAATCAACCGAACCGCTTCTTGGAGCTGACCACCCGATTCAATTTTTTCGAGTCCGGAAAACACACCCACACCATGATCAATATGCGTCACAAAATCTCCGGGCTTCAATTCGCGCAGTGTTTTCATGAGCATCACTTTGTCGCTCGAAAATCCTTGACGAAGATTATATTTATGATAGCGATTAAAGATTTGATGGTCAGTGTAGATTAATAATTTTAATTCATCATCCACAAAACCTTGATGAATACCGATGTGCACCGGTGTCCATTCTACTTTTGCTTTTAAGTCTTCAAAAATGGCGTAAAACCGCTCGACTTGTTTCACGTTTTCAGCAAAAATCAGAGCCTTGTATTGTTCTTCATTCTTCTGATGAAGGTCTTGAATCAGCAGTTCAAAATTTTTATTGAACGAAGGTTGTGGTTTAGCTTTGAAAGCAATTTTATTCACTGATTTAAAATAGCTGCGCGAGCCAAATTCTATAATCGGAATATTGGCTACTCCTTTCATGAAATCTGCGCTTGACAAAAACACATCCTCCACTTCGCCATCGAGTAAAGGATGATTCGGGTGTTCCAATTTTTGTTTAATGACTTCAGGTTGCGCTTTGGCGGCTTTTTCTAAAGCCACATTCATTACCTCTAAAAGTAACTGTGTGTCTTTCACCCAAACTGCAGTGTTTACCGGAAAAACCGACAATACCGATGTCTTTTTATCGTTAGTGAAATGAGTTTGAATGTTCGGTACAATGTTGACCGTTGCAATTTTTTTTACGCTCAATTGTGTCAGCGGATCGAAGGTGCGTATACTTTCTATTTCATCGCCAAATAGTTCGATGCGGTAGGGATATTCATTGCCGTAAGAATACACATCTACAATGTCTCCTCTAATGCTAAACTGACCGGGTTCATACACAAAATCTACACGTTCAAACTCAAAGCCAACCAACAAGTCAATCATAAAATCAACATCTAGTTTTTCATTGACTTGCAAGCGCAACATTTGCTCATTGAGTACTTCGGCTTTCACCACTTTTTCGATAAGCGCTTCAGGATAAGTCACCAATAGTTCTGCCTTCGCGTTGCTATTACTTAAGCGATTGATGGCTTCGGTGCGCAGCATGACGTTGTTATTGTTGAGCTCTAAAAAATCTTGTGGGCGTTTAAACGAATCGGGGAAAAAGAATACATCCTTATGCAGCAATATGTTTTTCAAATTATTCTGAAAATAGGCGGCTTCTTCTTTGTCACTCAAAATAAAGACATGATTAAGCTGGGAGTTTTTAAACACAGCTGCTGCAATAAATGCATCCATAGAGCCCACTAATCCTGAAACGTGAACATCACGATTGTCTTTGTTCGGTTCATTCAACAAATGGAGCAGTTGTTTTACTTGCTCGGTATTGCCATAAGCATTTAGTATTTGTTCGATACTCATAAAAAAGATTTTACCCCGACACGTTGCCATGCGGGGTTTATTTTCGTGGCGAATGTAGCCGAAAATCAAAAGAAATATTGCATACCCTTCAACTCTAAAGCGAATAGATTTAATACTTTAGTATTCATTATATTCCAATTATGCTCCAGCTTCAAAATAAAAAAATCCTTATCACCGGAGGAACCGGTCATTTAGGGTCTGCACTTATTCACTATTTGGTGAAAGAGCGAGCAGTGCAACCGCAGCATATTCGAGTATTTTATTTGAAAGGTTCGCCAATTGATTCGCTTAGCGATATAGCAGGATTAGATTTTCTTGCGGGCAATGTGCTAAACACCGAGGATGTAATTGCAGCGATGGATGGCGTGCAATTAGTGTTTCATGTTATCGGTTCTACGACATTTGATCCTCGTCAAAAGCGTTTGCAATGGTTGGTGAATGTAGAAGGTACAAGAAATGTGTTGGAGGCCTGTTTGAATGCCGCTACATTTGAGAAAATGTGTTACACCAGCACGGTTAACGCGCTCGGAGTACCCAATCCTGTAGGCAGTATAGGTGATATAGCTAACAGCAGTCCATACGCCAATTTTCCTCGGCAGCACAGTTTTGTAAATGCGCAACAAACGCTTGATTTTATAGCTGAAGCAAAAGCTAACCCATCCACAAAATGGGAAGAAAAAATTGGTATTGGTTATCATGACTCAAAACTTGCTGCGCAAGAGTTGGTGAATGATTATTTTGCAAAATACCAAATGAATGTAGTGTCCTTGATGCCCGGCACTATGTTTGGCCCTTACGACCATTTGATAGGAACGGGCTTGTATTTGTTATCTATCGCAAAAAACAAAATGCCGGCTGTGTTGCGCGGTTCGGGCATGCCGCTGGCTCATGTAATGGATGTAGCTCGTGGTCATGCGTTGGCGATGGAAAAAGCAGTAGCCGGTTCGCAGTATATTTTGTCGGGCAAGAAGGAGGAAAACCGCTATTTGCTAGACATGGTGAGTATGATTGCCGAGGTATTGCAGGAAAAATTTCCGGAGCAGAAAATCAATAAACCGAAACTTGAAATTCCATACTCAGTAGCTCATACGGCTGCATTTTTTAGCGAATGGTCTGCCAGGCTTTTCAATCAACCTATGTTGCTGAGCAGAGATGCCGTGCGAGCCGGAGCGAACCCCTTGTTTTATACTTCGCAAAAAGCTGAGAAAGAATTGGGCTACGTTCCTCAGTTTACGTTTCGAGAAGCGGTATCAGACATGGCTGATTATTATAAAACATATCATCTTTTTGAACGAGAAGGCCGCTGGATAGATCAGCGATGAAAACCTTCGCTCTGTTATTATGTTATAAGTATATGAATACCAATACTAAACTGAGTAGCTTTGCTATTATTCTCATTTCAATGTTTCTTTTAGCTATGCAAAACTCTCCTCGAACAAAATTTCCTTCGCTCACTGCCGAAACCTTAGCCGGCAACAAAATTACTTTGCCGGATGCGGTGAAGGGAAAGAAAGCATTTCTCGTGATAGCCTTTGAGCGCAAAGCGCAGTCGCAAGCGGATGCTTGGTATGAAGTGTATGCCAAGCAGTTTCAAGGCGAAGGTTATGTGTTTTATGAATTGCCGATGATTTCTTCGATGTGGAAATGGTTGAGCGGATTTATCGACTCAGGTATGCGCTCGGGCGTGCCCAGCTATAAGCACAATAACGTAGCGACTTATTATGGTCCTTTGGATGAATACATAAAAGCGTTTGGCGTAAAAGACCGCTCGTTGGTTTATGTTTTCACGCTCAACGAACAAGGTGAAATTGTCGGACGAACAAACGGTGGCGTTGAGCCGGGAAAGATTATACAGTTGAAATAATAAAATCAGTAAAACATTTATTTATACTTGCTTTTCAAAACATCTTTTTAACCAATATAAACCTAAACAACAAATGGCATTCGAATCCATCTTAATTGCAATTCAAGGCGCTGCTGCCGGAGCACCAACACTTGGTAAAACATTGAAATTTGATTTTGGCGACAACAAAATCGTTATTGATGGCACTGGCGCTAGCAATGTAGTTTCTACTGATGATCAAGAAGTAGATTGTACCATTGCCGTTTCTATTGACGATTTGAAATCGTTGATTAACGGAACATTGAACCCAATGGGCGCTTTCATGATGGGAAAAATCAAAGTGAAAGGCGATATGGGCGTAGCGATGAAACTACAATCATTATTTAAAGCATAATTTTCAAGGCCGGTTGTTGAGTGGTTCGCCAGTTGACAACCGGTTTTTTTTCAATATTTCAACCAATAGTAAAACGTCTTCACCCATTCGTTATTGATGGCGATTAGTCCTTCTTCTTTTTCCCACCAATTTAGTTCATCGTAAATAGAACTTTTCGCTCCGCGATAAATGATTTGAATATTGGCATTTTCAAATTTTTCAGCAAACACCGACCGCACTCTGCGACAGTGAATCTTTGATGACAATACGATAATTTTTTTAATGTTTTGTTGCTTGCAGTAAGCCAAAATAATATCTGACTCCTCAAGCGTGCTCGTGCCTTTCCGAATGAGTACAATGGCACTGTCCGGCACTGCGTGTCGCTGCAAATTGATAGCCGTTAAGTCACTCTCTAACGTATCAATTCCGATGATGCGAAAGTTAAGTTCAGGATTTCCTCCGGTGCAGATGATTTTGCTCGTCCATCCGGCTCGGTAAATATTCACTGCTTCGTTGCCGCGGTCGTAACCTCCGCCCGATAACACAGCCATAGCCTCCACTTTCTCCAATTTATCTTCGGCCATTAGTACCGTTGAAAACGAACGCAGAATAGGCATGCGAAATGCCATAAGCACAGCGCCAATCATGATGACTGCCAGTAGAAAAGCAATAATTCGTTGGCGCATTAATGTGCGTTTAGCCAACTAGTCATGTAAGCTAAAACCTCGCTTCTGTCCGGCTCGGGTTCGTTGTGTAACTCGTGGTAGAAGCCTTCCCAAAGTTTTAAGGTCATCAAGTTTTTTGGTGCATTTGCAGCAAATTCTTTAGTGCCCTCAAAGGAGGTCAATTGGTCGGCTGTGCCGTGCATTATAAGCATCGGCACTTTTAGTTTGGATGCATGTTCCAATGCCCATTTTCCGGCTTGAAAAAATCCAAGAAAAGTGCCTGCGGTTATTTTGCCGTGATTATAAGGGTCTTCGTTGTATTTGCGCACTTCGTTTCTATCTCTCGAAATAGCTTCAGAATTTAAGGCCGCACTTTCGGTAAATGCAGGATAAATATTGACCATCATTTTGGCTAAAAATACTTTGAAAGCCGGTGGTTCAAAACCCAATTTAAACAACGGGCCGGTGGCTATAGCTCCGGCAAGGTTAGGTTGTCTGCGCAACACATAGTTGGTCACAATTCCCCCACCCATGCTATGTCCCCAAAGGAATTTTTTGATGCCCGGAAAACGAGTATCCGCTTCATCTAATATCAATTTTACCGAATCTAAAAACGCCTCATAGCTTGGCGCATGGCCGCGTTTGCCGGTGGTTTTGCCGTGTCCAAATTCATCATAGGTTAACACGGCATAGCCCGCTTCACAGAAACGCTTAGCCGCATCGGCATAGCGCGAACTGTGCTCGTTAAATCCGTGAACAATGCAAACTACACCCTTAACTTGTGGCGGGCTCCAGCCTTGCGCGTAAAATGTCTCACCTTCTTGTTGCCAACTCCATTCAAAATGATTCATAACCGTATGATTT
Source organism: Bacteroidota bacterium (assembly GCA_947457525.1). GTDB lineage: Bacteria > Bacteroidota > Bacteroidia > Chitinophagales > LD1 > Bog-950. The sequence continues at coordinate 12,052 of CANGXE010000009.1, forward strand.
AAAAAATGAAATAAGATTGTATGATTTCAAATGTAGAAATTATCTTGCATCAAATTTTAAAAAATGAAACAGTTGGGTGTAATTCTTCTAGTATTAGTGTTAGCTGCCGTTCTTTATGTTGGCGGAATGCTCTTTTTGGGTTGGGTGACCAAGTTTAAACCCGAGCCGCTCGAAAAGGTGGAAGTTATTTCTCCCCAAAACCAGTCTTACGCCTTGCCAAAAACGATAAGCGACAGCACGGTTTCCTTGATGATTTGGAATGTGGGTTATGGTGGGTTAGGCGCAGAAGTGGATTTTTTCTATGATGGAGGAAAAATGGTGACCTCACCCAAAGAACATGTGACCAAAAACAACGAAGGCATGAAAAACTTTTTGGAGCAGCACAGTGATGTAGATTTTTTCTTGTTTCAAGAAGTGGACAGAAAAGGCAAGCGCAGCCACGAAACAGATCAAGCCGAAAATTTTGCTAAGGTATTGAGCAATCATCAATATACATTTACGCCCAATTATGATGTGTTGTATTTACCGTTTCCTTTCACCGACCCAATGGGAAGAGTGTATGGCGGTTTGCAATCATTATCTAAGTATGCTTCGACCGAAAATTTGCGCATTGCTTTGCCGGGCATCACTGATTTTCCACGTAAGTTATTTTACTTAGAGCGTTGCTTACAGTTACAGCGCTTTCCGGTGGCAAATGGCAAAGAATTGATTGTGGTTAATGCACACTTTGAGGCGTATGATGATGGCGGCATCAAAAAGCAACAAATGGAAGTGGCGAAGAAATTTATGGATGAAGAGTTTGCCAAAGGAAATTATGTGATTATGGGTGGCGATTGGAATATAGCTCCGGCTACTTTCAATGTAAAAACTTGGGAAAAAGAACCCGAAAGCGATGCCTTGTATTTAAAAAATAACGACCCGAACTACATGGCCGGTTGGCAAGTGGCGTACGACTCGACTGTGGCAACCAACCGCAAAAACAAAACAGCTTTTGACGCCAACAAAACATTCACTACGGTGATTGATTACTATTTGGTGTCGCCCAACTTAGAAGTGGAAAGCGTAAATGGCATGGATTTAAAATTTGCATTTAGCGACCATCAGCCGGTGAAGTTGAAAGTCAGGTTTAAATAACAAACTCCACTTCCTTAAACGCAAAGCGATGTTCTTTGCCTTGGCTGTGTAAGATGAGTTTTCCTTCTTTTGTCACTCCGTTTATTTCTCCTTTGATTATCGCAGTTCCCTTTTTGAATTCATGCGTTTGTTGATAGCGATAGAGCGAAACAGTGTAAGCCTTATCTAAAAAGTTATAATGCTTTTGGCGCAGCTGCAGGTAGTATTTTTCGATATACGTACTCAAACTATCGCGCAGTTTGTTGAGGTCAAAATCTAGTTTACTGATTTCGGCCAATGCCACCGGGTTGGGCAAATTTTCATCAAATTCTTCTTGATTAGCGTTTAGTCCGATTCCTACTACAGACGATGCAATGCTGCTGCCGCTGATGGTGTTTTCGATTAAAATGCCTGCTACTTTTCGGTCGCCATAGTAAATATCATTCGGCCATTTGATGCTGAACTCACCTCCGGTTTGCTCTTCACAACAATCTTTAACAGCCAAAGAAATGGCCATGTTGAGGTAAAATTGCTGTGCAGCTTCAAGAAAATTGGGGTAAAGAATGTAACTCACCGTCAAGTTTTTTCCGCCTTCGGCTGCCCAGGTGTTACCCGCTTGTCCGCGGCCTTTTAGCTGAGTGGTGGCGCTGATGATGGTGCCTTCGGGTGGATGTTCTTTCGTCAACAATTCTTTGGCAAAAGTGTTAGTGGAGTCCACCGAAGCGAGAGAAATATGATTTTGACCAATAAAAAGAGTACCTAACATAGTGCAAATCAAACTTTTCGTTTCCTAAAAACTAATTACTTTTGAAATGAACATAATCTAATATTTCAATAAAATTTAATCGTTTGGCAAAAAGAAAAACCGCAGCAGATGAACTGCACAAAACTATCATCGAAGCTATTTTAGATAAAAAAGGGAAAGACCCCATAAGTCTCGACCTCCGCAAGCTCAAAGACGCTCCCGCAGAATTTTTCATCATCGCGCATGGCGACTCCACCACTCAAGTAAGAGCGATTTTTGACAACGTGGTGGAAGAAACCACCAAAGCCGGCTTTAAGCCTTTTCGCGCAGAAAGCAGCAAAGGCTCTGAGTGGATGATTGCAGACTATGGCTACATTTTTGTGCATTTGTTTTATCGAGAAAAAAGAGATTTCTATGCACTCGAAGAGCTTTGGAGCGATGCAGTTGAAACTAAATACGAGTAACGACTGTTTTACAGCTCCATACAATAATTAAAAATCAAATCCGTCAAAGAGAGGACACTGATAAAAACGAGGTACGAATAACATCATGGAAAACAACACGAACAACAACAAAGGCACTAAAAAAGCGAAGAAAATATTAGAAGACGGTCCCAAATTCAACTACTTCTGGGTATATGCCATCATCATCGGTTTCATCGTCATTTCTTTCAACCTATCTTTCTTTCAAGAGAACTCGGTTGAAACTTCTATGAGCGAACTCAAAACCATGTTGCAAGACAATGATGTTGAGAAAATCATTATTGTCAATAGTAAAGTTGCAGAAGTATTCATTACCGACTCTTCCCTGACGAAAGAGCGCTATAAAAAAGCAGGTCGAACTAAAATCGGAACGGTAAACAAAGGCCCACACTATTTTTTGAGTGTGCCGTCTAACGATGCTTTCGACAAATTTATCACCGAATACTACAAAGATAAACCGGAGGCAAAAGCCGTAAACGTAAAGTATGAAGTGCGTCAAGATTGGTTGCGCGACCTAATTCCTTATTTGTTGATGTTCTTGCTGTTGGGTGGTTTTTGGATGTTCATGTTGCGCAGAGCCGGAGGCGGTGGTGGCATTGGCGGTGGCGGTGGCAACATCTTCAATATCGGCAAGTCGAAAGCTATCTTGTTTGATAAAGATGAGAAAATCAATATCACGTTTGGCGATGTAGCCGGATTGGATGAAGCAAAAGTAGAAGTACAAGAGATTGTCAACTTCTTGAAGAATCCGAAAAAGTACACTGTGTTGGGTGGTAAAATACCGAAAGGAGCTTTGTTGATTGGCCCTCCGGGAACCGGAAAAACATTGATTGCGAAAGCGATGGCCGGAGAAGCACAAGTGCCTTTCTTTAGTATTTCAGGCTCAGATTTCGTAGAGATGTTTGTGGGTGTGGGTGCATCCCGTGTACGTGATTTGTTTCGTCAAGCAAGAGAGAAAGCGCCTTGTATCATTT
>CANGXE010000010.1 GCA_947457525.1 Bacteroidota bacterium
CGTAGCGAATTCTTCTACCGGCATATCTTCGGCTATTAATTTCTTGAGTAAATCGCGTTTCGGCAAAATGCTTTCGTCTAACTTTACATGAATTTGTTTTTGTATAAACGTGGCATCTCTCACGCCTTCAATGGTAGAAATAAAACCGATGTGCTTCTGTTCGTTTTCACTGAGCGTAATTACCACATTGGTGGTTTTATTTATATTGATAGAAGCATTCAAGGTACGATGCTCAATCATTTTCCCTTCTTGGATAACGAGCATTTCGGTGGAGTAATCTTCCAGCTCCGCCAGAATGTGAGAAGACACAATAATGGTCATGCCGCTATCGCGCAAGTCTACCAACAGTTGCGACAAAGAATGACGCGCTTCAGGGTCGAGGCCGGACGCGGGTTCATCGAGCAGCAATACTTTTGGTTGGTGAATTATAGCTTGTGCAATGCCTACACGTTGGCGCATTCCGCGAGATAGGGAACTCACTTTTTTATCAATAAAACTACCGATGTCCGACCGCTCGATGGCCAATTGAATGGCTCGGTCGAAATCAGCATTACTATCAAGGCGGCTGTGGGCCGTAAACTCTATAGATTGACGCACGGAGAGTTGATCATATAGACCAAACAAATCTTGGAGATAGCCCACTTGTAGATGCACTTCGCGCGGTTGAGCGATGGCATCATAGCCATTTACTTTGATACTGCCCGTCATGGGTTTTGACAGAGAAGCTAAGCAACGCAACAAGGTCGTTTTTCCGGAGCCGTTAGGCCCAACCAGAGCAGTGATAGCGCCATCTGTTATTTCAAACGACACATTTTCGAGCGCGCGTTTGTCAGCATATTCAAAAGTTAAGTTCTGTACTTGTATCATCAGCAGAATGTGTGTTTAGTAATTAACGCTTGAGCGGAAATTAAGTATGTAATTTAAGTGGTCTCGTGGAATTCACCTTCCCATTTTGCAATGACTACGGTGGCTAAACAATTGCCGATGACGTTGACCGAAGTGCGCGCCATGTCCATTAACTCATCAATGCCTAAAATGATAAAAACCGGCTCGATGGGCAAGCCGAAAGAAGCTAAAGTTCCAAGTAAAATAACTAAAGAAGCGCGTGGTACACCGGCTACGCCTTTGCTAGTGAGCATGAGTGTGAACACCATCGCCACTTGTGTACCTATGGTTAATTCAATCCCTGCAGCCTGCGCCACAAAAACTGAGGCTAAGGCCAAATAAAGCGTGGTGCCATCGAGGTTGAAGGAATAACCCATGGGCATCACAAATGCTACGATTTTGCGCGGCACACCAATGTGTTCCATGGCTTTCATGGCTTTGGGCAGTGCGCTTTCGGAAGAAGTTGTGGCAAAGGCAATAGACACCGGCTCGGCAATGGCGTGTAAAAACTTTTTGATTGGTAACTTTATCAATAGTGCAACAGGAAACAAAACAGCTACCAAGAAAAAGAGTAAGGCAGCATAAAGTGTAAGTAGAAGTTTAATCAAGTTAACCAAGATGCCCAAGCCCATGTGGCCAACAGTGTAAGCAATGGCGCAACCCACTGCCAAAGGAGCAAGGTACATAATGAGGGAGGTGAATTTAAACATCACTTCACTCAAGCTTTCTACAAAGAGAATAATGGGTCTGCGGTGATTTTCTGAAATCATAGCAGTAGCCACACCAAAAAGAATGCTGAATACCACTATTTCAAGCACCGCTCCATCGTAGATACTTTTGGCAATGTTTTCGGGGAAAATATGCAGGATGACATCAGTGATGGTTTGTTTATTGGCCGGCAAAATTTCACTACTCGTATTAGGTGGAAGTTGAATACCGACACCTGCTTTGGTGATGTTGATAGCGATTAAACCAATGAACAAGGCAATAGTGGTCACTATCTCAAAATAGAGAATGCTTTTCCAACCCATTCTGCCCACTTGTTTGATGTTACTGTGGCCAGCGATGCCATAAACTAAAGTGCCAAATAGGAGAGGAGCGATGATGCTTTTGATTAAGCGTAAAAAGATTTGAGAAACCACTTTAAGGTTTTGTGAAAACTCTGGAAAATCTAGCCCGACTTCCACGCCAATGACCATGCTCACCAGGATAGTGGTCGTTAAGTTTCGTTTCAAAAAACCATAGTAAACTAATGTGCTGATGGCAAGCCATCGAAGAGCAGCTAAAGTAGGCTCTGAAAGCGACAGCCATCCGCTGATCGCCAAATAGGAAATCAAGCCGGCAATTGCGATGGTGGCTAGCGAGCCCCAAAGTATCCATTTACTATTCACGCTACAATATAAAAACGAAACGATGTTCTGTTCCTTATTCGCCAATTATTTTTTCATATTCGCTTTTAAAATCAACTAACAATGAAGAAAATATTGGTGGCTAATCGTGGTGAAATAGCGATAAGAGTAATGAAGTCGGCACGTGAAATGGGTATCAAAACCGTTGCCGTTTTTTCTGAGGCTGATCGTCAGTCACCTCACGTTCGCTATGCCGATGAAGCAGTTTGCATTGGTCCTGCGGCCTCTAAAGAGAGTTATTTGTTAGGCGAAAAAATTATTGCTGTAGCTAAAAGCTTGGATGTTGATGGTATTCATCCCGGTTATGGTTTTTTGAGTGAGAACGCCAATTTTGCTCGATTGGTAGAAGAGGCAGGCATTACTTTCATCGGGCCGACACCTGAGGCTATTGAAGTGATGGGGAGCAAACTAGCCGCTAAAGAAGCTGCCAAGAAGTTTGATATTCCTATGGTGCCCGGAAGCGAAGGCGCCATCACCGATGTGGCTGAAGCTAAAGTCATAGCAGATAAAATTGGTTACCCTATTTTGATAAAAGCAAGTGCCGGAGGCGGAGGGAAAGGGATGCGTATTGTAGAAAACGCTGAGGAGTTTGAAGAACAAATGAATCGCGCGCAAAGCGAAGCGATCAACGCCTTTGGTGATGGAAGTGTATTTATGGAAAAATTTGTTGGTTCACCAAAGCATATTGAAGTGCAGATTTTGGGCGATAACTATGGCAACATTGTTTACTTATTTGAGCGGGAATGTTCGGTACAACGTAGACACCAGAAAGTGGTGGAAGAAGCACCTAGCAGTTGTTTGACCCCCGAAGTGCGCAAAGCGATAGGCGAAGCAGCGGTTAACGTGGGCAAGTCTTGTGCTTACATCGGAGCAGGAACCGTGGAGTTTTTGGTTGATGAACAATTGAATTTTTATTTTTTAGAGATGAATACTCGTTTGCAAGTGGAGCATCCGGTGACGGAGATGATAACCGGTGTTGACTTGGTGAAAGAGCAGATAAAGATTGCGCGAGGCGAGCGATTGAGTTTTGAGCAAGAAGATTTGCAAATGCGCGGTCATGCTGTGGAGTTGCGTGTGTATGCGGAAGACCCCATGAATAATTTCTTGCCTGATATAGGAGAGTTAAAACAATACACAAAACCCGAAGGTCCAGGGGTGCGTGTAGATGATGGTTACGAAGAAGGAATGAGTATCCCTATTTATTATGATCCTATGTTGGCCAAGTTGATTGCCTATGGCGCAGACAGAGAAGAAGCTATCCAGCGGTTGTTGCGCGCCATTGATGATTATAAAATAGTTGGAGTTAAAACCACTTTAGCTTTCGGTAAATTTGTGTTACAACATCCTGATTTTGTAACGGGTAAGTTTGATACACACTTTGTGGCCAAAAACTTTAGTTCGGAATTACTAAAAACAGAGCACGAAGACGAAATGGAGATTGCTGCATTGTTCGCTGCGGATTTTGTAGAAAAGAAAGCCGCCAAGGATATTGTTAGCAATCTAACAACACAGGCTGCTTCAACGAGTAATTGGCGCAAAAATAGATTAGGGATGCGCGGTTAATTTTTTTAGAATAAGATGTAACTTTTGGTGACTTGCTGCGTAAAATCGAGCATGAAAGCCCTCCAATTCTACATCACTACATCGGTTATTTTGCTGAGCTTATGGTCAGTGAATAGCCTTTCTGCCCAAGGAAGTTCTCCAACTCCATCACCAAACGAAATTTTTAAGAATGCCTTTTCTGCTTTTCAGCAAGGTAACTATGATTTGGCGATTAAAAATTACAACTTGGCCATAACCGCAGACCCTACCCGAAATTATTTTTACTATAACCGCGCTTTAACTTACAAGGCGATGGGTAATGTGCCAAAAGCTATGGATGATTTGACTACATCCTTATCTTACAAACAAACCGCTGAGGCCTATTATCAAATTGGTCTTATCAAATATGAAAAAAATGATTTAGAAGGAGCAAAAGTGGAGTTTGAAAACGCGAAACTGATTAAGAATGACATTGAAAGGATGAACTTCTTTTTAGGGATGATTTATTTCCACAATAACCAGTATGATGAAGCTATTAAGTGTTTTTATGATTATACCAGCGTAGTGAAAAACTGTGCTGATGCTTATTACTACCGCGGATTGGCTGAAGCAAAATTGTGTAGCTATCAGGATGCACTTACAAGCTTCAAGTTTGCACAGATGTACAAAAACTCTGATTGGAAGTTATACTATGAAATGTATGAGATTTACTTAGCGATGAATGATAAAGAGAATGCGCATTACAGCCTTTCGATGGTTATTGAATTAGGTGAAAAAAAGCCGGAGCATTACGAAGAGCGCGCCCGACTTTTTCTTAGATTATAACAATACGTTTAAATAGGAAGAAGATATTCGCATTGCTAAGGAACTTAGAGCTTCTGTAACTAGCGCAAAATAATTACTCTCCCTTTAGTCCGTTGGCAGGAATATTAACTTCTACTGTAGTCATGCCCGGCTTGATAATCACACAAGCGATTGGTTTTTTCTCGGTTGTCATTAAGCAAATAGCATCGTTTTCACGAACATAGAGTTTATTGGTGCTCATTCCGCCAAATGATTGTAATTTAGGGTCTCTGATTTCTTCGCGAGGTCCTGCAAAAATGGCAATTCCTTTTCCCGAAGTATTCTTCAATGTAATGGTGACCTCTTTACCGCGAGCTGGTAGAGTAATCAAAGTTTCGGTGATGGCTGTGGCGCGTGGTATAACTGTTTCAGGTTTGGTTTCGCTGTCTTGAGCAAACAGTTTACTGCCAAACATAAGCATCGTAAGTAACATTACATTTTTCATTTTCATAATCGCAGATTTTTACAACGTAAATGTATTGCAGCACAAGCGCAAGTTTTTGCACATTGTAACTTGTATTTTGGCGGGCGTAGTAAATAGTGGAGTTTATTTGAAAAAGATAAGCGTACTGCCATCGCCATATTTCGGGTGGAACTTTTGTTCGAAGCTTTTGACCTGCGGATGTTTTTTGAGCAAACCGGCCACTTCATTTTTGAGTTTGCCACTACCCAAACCATGTATTAACCGAATTTCGGTTTTACGAGCAGCCACAGCACGGTCAATTGCTTTTTCACATTCATTGATTTGATGTAATAAAGCGTTTTGCGGTAGTATGCCCCGCTGAGAAAGAGTATGTTGATCGAGATGCAAATCTACCACATCGGCACTGAACTTTCTGCTGAAGTCATGGCCCGGATTAGTTGCCCCGGTCATGTACATTTTTAGGAGTTCGGCATCAAAAGCATTGTTGGCTTCTGGATATGTCTTTTTCTTCTTCATTCGTTGGTGAAAATAAAAAAGCCGCAACGATTTTTCGCTACAGCTTTTTTGCTGTTGGAGTAGGACTCGAACCTACAAAAGGCAGTTAGTCGCACAAAAGCTAAAAGGCAACCCATCCCTTTAATTTTTGCTGATTTATCCCAAACTCCTTACCCTCGAGACAGGAGGGCATGTTTGCCAAATTTCAACACCCAACAATCTTTACTAGAACGATGATGCAAATATGAAAAAGACTATCTATTTTACAAAAAAATTAATAAAAAGCCTCAAAGTATATGTTTTTAATAATTATAATTGCTTTTGTTTAGAAAAGTATCAAATTAAATATTCCAAAATGGCCTATAATTATGATATTGATAATCTCGATTTGCAGATATTGAATTTGTTGATGCAAAATGCGTTTTTGCCTTACACAGAAATCGGTAAACTGCTTTTTGTTTCTCCCGGAACCGTACACGTACGCATGAACAAAATGGAGAAACTTGGTATTGTAAAAAATCCTCAGTTACAGATTGATTTGGCTAAGTTGGGTTTAGACATTACAGCTTTTATTGGCATCTACTTAATCCGAAGTGATGAGTACGAACGAGTGGTGAATGAGCTAAAGAAAATAGACGAAGTGTTGTCCTGTAACTACACCACCGGCAACTATAGCTTATTCTTAAAAATTGTTTGCAAAGACACACAACATCTTCGCGAGGTGTTGCATGATAAAATACAAAAGATAGAAGGTATTAGCCGCACGGAAACATTGATTTCTCTCGAAGAAAGTTTCAGTCGTTCTATCAAAATTCAGTTGTTGCCTGAGTAGTGAATTGTCACAGTAATGTAAGATTTCCTAAAACTCTGTAACAGATACATCGTTTTGTCATCCCTTCTCGTTTAATGAATAAAATGGAGGGTTATATGAAAGATGGAAGAAATGAAAGTGTGCTTGTAGCGGGACTTTACACCGAGTGGTTAAGCAATATGATGGCTTATCGTCATCAGCTTGATGAAATGGAAACCACACTACGATTAAATGAAACGCATCAACATGCCGATGCATTTAAGCAGTTATTGGGTCTTGTTGAAGTAACGCATACCAAGTTGGATGTGTTGTTGGATAAAATTGAAAATGCTCAACTCGATTTTTACCAAATCGACAGTGACACCATTCAGATTTCATTGGCAGAAATGATAGCACGTAGGCAGTTGCGCGATGATATTCGAAAAACTGAACAAGCCGTATTTCTATTGCGTTATCGTATCGGACAGTTGGTGCAAAAAGTGTCTTAAATTATTTTTTGGTTAGTGATGGTTTGAACGGGGTGGTCTTCGCCCCGTTCTTTTTATTTTCAGACAAGCCATCTTCTTTATACATTCGCCCTCATGACACGCCACGAACTCTTTCAACTCATACAACAAAAGCAATCCTTTTTATGTGTTGGTTTAGATACAGACATTGAGCTGATTCCACCACATCTTTTGGATTATGAAGATCCAATTTATGAATTCAACAAAGCTATCATTGATGCTACAATAGATTTAGCAGTAGCTTATAAACCGAATTTAGCTTTCTATGAAAGTAAAGGCGTAGCCGGTTGGAAAAGTTTGGAGAAAACAATGAAATATCTTCAACAGTGGGAAGGTAAAGTGTTTACCATCGCTGATGCTAAGCGAGGTGATATTGGCAACACCAGCAAAATGTATGCAAAGACTTTTTTTGATCATCTAGGTTTTGATTCAGTAACCGTTGCGCCTTACATGGGCGAAGATTCGGTCAGCCCATTTTTAGATTATTACGGCAAGTGGGTTATTGTGCTAGGGTTGACTTCTAACAAAGGCAGCACAGATTTTCAGTTTTTAGAAAGTGAGGGAAAGATGTTACATGAACATGTTATTCTCAAAACACAACAATGGGCTAACCCTGACCAGCTGATGTTCGTCATTGGCGCTACACATCCCGAAGCTTTTCATCGCATAAGAAAACTAGCGCCAGATAATTTTTACTTAGTGCCGGGTGTTGGCGCACAAGGTGGTGATTTGGATGCTGTGGCGGAAAACGGCTGCAATGACCATTGCGGCTTGCTGATTAATTCCACTCGACAAATTATTTATGCCTCGAAGGGAAAAGACTTTGCGGAGGCCGCTCGCCAAGCCGCTCTGCAAAACCAAACAGCTATGAAAAAGTATATTTGATTAGTTCGTTATCAAAAAACTGTTAGATTTAGTTTCGCAAAAAAATACATATGAGAAAAATAATCACATTATCTGCTTTTATTTTGACCTTTACCCTAGGCGCAACTGCGCAAGATGCTTTTGAAACTCAGATGCGTGTATACAAAGCCGCACTTAAAAATTATGATTTGCAAACGGCTACTAACGCACTTTACATTATGATTGCATTGAAGCCAGAGCGAGCAGATTTGACGGACTCTTTAGCTTATGTTTATTTTGCCGGAGAGCGTTATCCCCAAGCTTATTTAGTGGGCGAATCTATTTTGGCCAAAGACCCGTCTCGAAAAGATATTTTGGAAATGGTAGCTGTTTCTAAACAAAGTTTAGGTATGTTGAAAGAGTCTTTGGCGGATTATGAGATGTTGTATGCCGCTGATAAATCTGTATATTTTCTATATCAAATAGCTACAATTCAATATCAGTTGAAGAGATATGGAGAATGTGTTACTTCTTTAGATCAGATCATTGCCAATCCGGATGCTGCTAAGCAAAATGTAAACATACAAACACAGGGCGGCTCACAGAGCGTAGTGATGAAAGCGGCCGCACTTAATGTAAAAGGAATTTGCGCATTAGAGTTGAACCAAAACCAAGCAGCTTTGGATAATTTCAACAAAGCATTAGAAGTAGCGCCTGATTTTGCCTTGGCTAATGGCAACAAAGAAATGGCTACTAAATATGCCAAAGCAGAAAAAGCAGAAACAAAACCTACATCTACAACGCCAGTTCCAAAAACTAGCACAACTGCACCTAAAACTACAACTACTCCACGTTAGTACACTATAGTTCATATAAACTGTAAAGCTACATCTTCTCGGTGTAGCTTTTTTTATATTTGATTTATGGACATTAGTTACATTCTCAATCACCTCGGTGAGGAACGCGAAGAATACTTTAACGCAGTGGCTCCGCCCATTATGCAGTCGAGCAATTTTGCCTTTAAAACGGTGCAAGCACTCAGAGAGGCTTTTGTCAATGAGAAAAATGTGGCGCTATACACCAGAGGGAATAATCCCACGGTGAGTATTTTGCGCAAGAAGATTGCGGCATTGGCCGGGGCGGATGATGCTCTTGTGTTTTCGAGTGGTGCGGCAGCGGTGGCAGCCGCAGTGATGGCTAATGTAAAAGCAGGTGATCATGTGGTTTGTGTAGCTAAACCGTATAGTTGGACGAATAAGTTATTGAATAGTTATTTAAAACGATTTGATGTAAGTGTTACAATGATTGATGGTACTTCCATTCAAAATTTTGTGGACGCAACAACCGAAACCACCGTCTTGTATTTCCTCGAGTCACCCAACTCGTTCACATTCGAGTTGCAAGATATTAAAGCAGTGGCAGCGTTTGCAAAGGCCCAAAATATTGTTACCGTTATTGATAACAGCTATTGCACATCCATCGGTCAGCGTTGCATAGAAATGGGCGTGGATATAGAAATACATTCTGCTACAAAATATTATGGTGGGCACAGTGATGTGGTAGCGGGTTTTTTAATCGCGAACCAAGCTATGATTGACAAAGTGTTTGGCACAGAACTATTAAACATAGGTGGAATTATTTCACCGCACGATGCTTGGTTGCTCATTCGGAGTATGCGAACCTTGCTTTTGCGTTTAGCCCAAATCCAGAAAACCACTGAAGCGGTGGTTGCCTTTATGGAAAACCATCCGCAAGTAGAGAAAGTGATTTATCCTTTTTCTAAGTCATTTACACAATTTGAGTTAGCGCAACAGCAAATGACTTGGTGCGGAGGTTTATTCACTGCTGAAATCAAAGCTAAAGACACAGAACAGATAGAACTTTTTTGTAATTCATTAGAGACATTTTTGATGGCGGTGTCGTGGGGCGGACATGAATCGCTCATCATACCGGCTTGTAGCTTTTACCCCAAAGATGACTACCGCGGCTCAACTTTTCCTTTTAATACTATCCGATTTTACATTGGTTTAGAAAATGTTGATTTCTTATTGCAAGATTTGAAACAAGCATTCAAAAAAATCGAATAAGCATTCATGAAATTTAGATTTTTACTCTTCTCGTATCTGCTGTTTTTCTATTTTTTAGCTACAGCTACTGATGTCACTAGCCTTTCCGAAGCCTTAAAAAATCCCACACAAGTAACCTCTCTCAATTTGAGTGGTTCGGGCTTAACAGCTTTGCCGGAGAGCATCGCCAAATTGACGAATTTAGAGCGCTTAAATTTATCGGGCAATAGTTTATCTACTCTCCCTGCCGGCATGTTTACTTTAAAGAAATTGAAACACTTAAACTTAACAAGAAATAAGTTGGCCTCATTGCCTCCTGCCATCGGTCAGTTAAAAACTTTGGAAGAGTTGGAGTTAGGTTTTAACTTTTTTAAAACTTTACCTAAAGAGATTGGTAATTTAACTAAACTAACTCGCTTAGCAGCTCCTAAAAACAGTTTGACTACCTTACCTATAGAGTTTGCTAAATTAACCGGGTTACAAATTGTTGATTTTACTTATAACTTGTTTTCAAATTTCCCTGTTGCTTTGTGTGGAGCTTTTAGTTTGCTATCTGCTGATTTCAGCTTTTGTAAGTCGCTGAGTCAAGTGCCCGGGGATATCAAAAACTTAATTCGAATGAAACTTTTAAATATCAAAAACACTAAGGTGTCAGCCGCTCAGGTTGATGAATTGATGTGGATTATTCCTGAATGCCAAATCATGTTGTAGTTTTCATTGGCTTCATTATTTTTATGTAAATGAATGAAGCCCTATTTCAATTTATTTGGAAATTTAAGTTGTATGATGCGGCTACGTTGCAAACAACAAAAGGAGAGTTGGTGCAAGTCATCAGCGTTGGTCAACACAATCAAAACTCCGGACCAGATTTTTCGGAAGCAAAGATTAAAATTGGCGATACACTTTGGGTAGGGAATGTAGAACTCCACCTAGCAGCGGAAGATTGGCAGAAGCATAAACACAATAGCCAAAAGGATTACAGTAATATTATTTTGCATGTATTGTATGAGCCTATACTAAGTAGTGAGGCTCTGCCTGATGTGCCTACTTTGGTATTGCAGCCATTCATCTCCCAACAAACTTTAATGCGCTATGCTCGTTTGGCCGAAAATAAATGTACCATTCCTTGTGCTTCATTTTTTGCTCAACAATCTGAGTTGAGTATCAAGCAGACTGCAGATGCTATGCTATATGAACGCTTGCAGGCCAAGCAAGCGTATTTAGAGGATATGTTGGCTTACCAAGATAATGACTGGGAGAATGTGCTGTTTCAACTTATTGCTCGCTACTTGGGTGCGAGCGTAAACAAAGAACCATTTCAGCAGTTAGCTGCTTTGTTACCTATCTCGCTTTTGGGGAAACATGTTCACGATCCGCTTCAAATTGAAGCCTTAGTGTTTGGGCAAGCCGGTTTTTTAGAAGAGCAATTCCAAGAACCCTATCCCGATCAGTTGCGTAAGGAGTACATGTACTTGAAAAGGTTGTATGACTTAAAACATCTTGATAAAAATCTGTTTAAGTTTTTACGGCTTCGCCCATCAAATTTCCCAACGGTTAGATTAGCACAATTAGCAGCTATGATGGTGGGAGAAGTAAAGCTTTTTTCAGCTTTACTAGAGGCTAAAACAATGAGCAGCATTCATCGCCTATTGGATGCGCCAGTAAATCAGTATTGGAAAATGCACTATCAGTTTGATAAATTTTCACCACAAGCGCGTACGAAATTAGGCACAAACAGTAAACAGATATTAGTGATAAATGCTATTGTTCCGATTTTGTTTACCTACGGAAAGTATAAAGGTGATGAGCAACTTTGCGATCGAGCTATTTCGTTTTTAGAAAGTTGCGAACCGGAGAGTAACGCTATCGTTACTGCTTGGCGTAATCTCAATTGGAAACCCGAAAATGCTTGCGACACACAAGCTATGTTGCAACTCAAATCAGAGTATTGCGCAAAGTTTCGCTGTTTAGAATGTGGCTTAGGGTTGAAAATTTTGCAAGGAAAAGTAGGTTTGAAGAAGATTTAATTTTTTTTGGTCATTTAAGTTTCATTTACTTAACTTTGAGTAAATAAAAATCAAAATCATGGCTCAAGTAGATAGTTTGAAATTTGCCGTAGAGCAAAATGTTTATGGGGTTTGTGAGCGATTAGGCGAAAAGTTACAGATGCCTGCCAAAGAAATTCGCTTGTTTTTTATTTACGCAAGTTGTCTCACAGTGGGCTCTCCAGTAATCGTTTATTTAGTATTAGCGTTTTGGATGAAAATGCGTCAGTATGTGCGCGCGCAACGCAATCCAATTTGGGATTTTTAGCCCAACATTTTGATAGCTCTTTGTAGAGCTGCTAAAAACAAATCTATCTCTTCAGTTGTGTTGTAAAATGCAAATGATGCACGACAAGTGCCTTCTATGTTGAAGCGCTCCATGAGTGGCTGGCAACAGTGGTGTCCGGTACGTATGGCAATACCTTGCTCATTGAGCAATACACCGATGTCGTAAGGATGAATGTCTTTAACAAGAAAAGATAACACACTACTTTTTTTTGAAGCGGTTCCCACTAGGGTTACTTCGGGCAATTCTTTGATTTTTTTCGTAGCGTATTGCAACAATTTTTGTTCTTGCGCATCAATGTTTTCTAACCCGATTTTTTGCATGTAACGAAATGCAGCACCAAGACCTATACCGCCCTCGATGTGAGGAGTGCCGGCTTCAAATTTATAGGGTAAGTCGTTGTAGGTTGTGCCTTTGAATGACACAGTTTTTATCATCTCGCCTCCGCCCATGTATGGCGGCATAGCAGTTAGTAATTGTTCTTTGCCATATAGCACACCAATACCTGTTGGGCCAAAGGCTTTGTGACCGCTAAAGCCCAAGAAATCGCAGTCTAATTCGCGCACATCAATCTGTTTGTGTTGAATAGCTTGCGCGCCATCAATAAAAACTACGGCACCTTTGTTATGTGCATGACGAATAATTTCTCTCACCGGATGTTCAGTGCCTAATGCGTTGGAGATATAGGCTATGGAAACAAGCTTCGTTTTTTCGTCTAAAAGTTCAAGATATTTTTCAAGGATAATTTCTCCGGTATCATTGATAGGGATCACTCGAAGCGTGGCACCTTTTTGTTCACAGAGCATTTGCCAAGGCACAATGTTGGAATGGTGTTCCATTTCGCTGATGATGATATTGTCACCAGCTTTTACATGTTGGCGACCATAAGTAGATGCGACTAAATTTATGGCTTCGGTGGTGCCGCGGACGAAGTTGATTTCTCGAACATTAGCATTGATATGTGAAGCTATAGTTTGGCGTGCGTCCTCATAAGCCTCTGTGGCTAACTGCGCCAAGTGATGCGCTCCACGATGAATATTGCTGTTGTACCTATTGTAATAATCGCTGATGGCGTCAATCACTTCATTCGGCTTTTGCGAAGTGGCAGCATTATCGAAATAGATAAGCGGCTTGCCATTCACTTGTTGATGAAGAATAGGGAAGTCTTTGCGAATAGAGGTAATGTCGAGTGCCACGTTGCTAGCCATGTTTTATAGTGTAAGTCCGAGACGACTCTTTAGTTTTTCTTCGATAAACGTTCGGATTTCTTCATTACTTATTTTGTCCAAAAGTTGGTTGGCGAAGGCGAAAGTCAACATAGCTTTGGCTTCTTTCTCTTCAATACCGCGAGCTAGTAAGTAGAAAACTTCGTTGCCTTCGAGTTGTCCAATGGCTGCGCCATGCGAACACTTTACGTCATCTGCAAAAATCTCTAGCTGAGGTTTTGAGTTGATGGAGGCTTCCTTAGATAACAGAATTGCTTTTGATGATTGAAAAGCATTGGTTTTTTGTGCGGCTTGTTTTACAAATATTTTGCCATTGAAAACACCAGTGCTTTCATCATCCAAAATGCCTTTGTATAACTGATTGCTGTTACAGTTAGGGGCGATGTGGTCAATCAATACATGGTTGTCAAGCAACGATGAATTTTTGCCGTAATAAAGACCATTTAAATCAGCTTGCGAATTTTCTCCCTTCAATCGTGCATTGATGTTGTTTCGAATAAGTTGACCTTCGAAAGAAATGGTAGTGCAAGTAAAGTGTGCATCGCGAAGCAGTTCTGCTTCCAATGTATGCACCGCAGTAGTATTTATCGTTTCGGTCTGTAATTTGGTGATGTTGACGTTCGCATTTTCATGTACATATACTTCGGTCACATGGTTGTAAAATGCACTACTACTTAAGTTTTGAAAATCTTCAATGATGTTCAATTGCGCACCAGTTTCGGCAATAATCAAATTTCTACTCTGAGTAAACTGCTCCGCATTATTGTATAAATGAATAACTAAAAGTGGTTTTTCTACGATGACGTTTTTAGCAACGTGAATGAATACTCCATCTTGTGCGAATGCTGTGTTTAGCGCACCAAAATGTTCTTCATTCAGTTGCACGAGTTGGCCATACTTCTTTTCGGTCAATTCTTTTTGATCGGTAAATGCATCTTTTAAATTGGTGATAACTACACCATCCTGTGTAGTTTTGGAAGATAGTTGAGGTTGATAAACACCATTGACAAAGACCATTTTATTGGCCACCAAATTTTCAAATGAATGAAAGTTAGACAAGCTAATTTCTTTAAAAGAAACAAGACTTAATTGCTCCGGCAATTTTGTTTTGATATTGGTGTATTTCCATTCTTCGTGGCGTGTGGTTGGTAAGCCCAAAGTTTTGAATGCAGCCAAAGCGGTAACGCGAATCTCTTGCGCACCGTTCTGACTTTCTATATTGTTTTCTGCTACTATTTTATCAACTAAACTCATACTGCTTGATTTAAACTAATTCACCAACTTCTTCTTTAATCCAATCGTAACCTTTGGCTTCTAACTCTAGCGCCAATTCTTTGCCACCGCTTTTCACAATACGTCCACCATACATTACATGCACGAAATCGGGAACGATATAA
>CANGXE010000011.1 GCA_947457525.1 Bacteroidota bacterium
TCAAAAAACCAATTCAAATCAATTTTGGTAAAATGGATAACTGAGTTTCGGAAATCTTCCGGATAAGGATGGCAAAACTTCCATTGCTCTACATAGTTTTGCATTGCTGCCAAAAACAAAGAGTCGCCCAGTACATATTGCAAGTTATATAACATGGTGGATGTTTTAGCATAGACGTGACGATAGCCACCTCCTTGCCCCAAAGCACCATTAAATCCATCACTATGTGTATTGAGTTGTTCATCGTTATATTGAATGGCATCACTCAAATAGCTAATATAACAACGACTATCGCGTACGTTGGAGGGTTCCCAAAATTTGCGTACGTATTTCGATTTATTGGGCTCTTGCACCACAGTTTTTCCATCTATCGCCTCCATACCCCAAGCAGTTAAAAACTGTGTAAACCCCTCGTCCAGCATAGCGCGATAAGTTTCGTTGTTGCCAATCATGCCATAAAACCAATTGTGCCCCACTTCATGTACCAGCAAACCGCGATACTGTGGATCACTGCCGCCATCGAGCGTCAACATGGGGTACTCCATACCATCTGCTGCATCGGCCACCACAATTTTGGGATATTCAAATACCCCAAAATCGCGCGAGAATACAGTAATAATTTTAGCTAAATATTCATGTGCTGTTTGCCAACCGCTCGCATGGGGTTCTTGCACAATAGCCACGCAACGAACACCTTCTCCATTTTTCCTACCCGGATAAATAATCGTGTCCAAAATACGATAAGATGGGTCGGCAGTAAAAGCGAAATCATGTACATTTTCTGCATGATACACCCAAGTCTTCGTTACTCCTTTTTTGTAGGGTGTAATCACACTAGGTTTTTCATCCCATTTTTTGTCTTTAAAATTTCTAATGTTTAATTTTTGCTTGAGTGTATCCGGTAACACTTCATCCTCGTTTTGCAAAACACCCGTTGCCTCCAGTACATAGTTGGATGCAAAAGTTAGCTCTACATCAAAGGTGCCATAATCACCATAAAACTCGCGATTGAGATGTTGGTCAGTATTCCACCCACTCTTTCTGTCATACACACACAACTTTGGATACCATTGACAGCCGTTGTAATGTTTCATACCCCAAGCACCATATTTTTTCATTCTCCTGCGTGTAGAACCGCTATCATAGAACGTACGGAAATTGATTAAAAATTTGCGGCTTGTAGATGGTGGAATAGGTTGATCTAAAAACACTTTCAAGATAGTATTATCTAATTGTGTGTTTAATGGTTTGCCAGCACTTTTGATTGCATCAATCTGCGTGCCGAGCATAGCTTGTTCATACTTACCATAGTTTGGATGCACATCATTGTGTTGCTCTAAATTATGTAAATACGAACCCGGCTGAAAAGCATTTTGATATAAATGAAAAAACACAAAATATAGTGTATCAGACGAGTTGTTGGTGTAGGTGAGTTCTTCCAGTCCAGTAATTACATCGGTAGTTTCATCTATGGTTGCTTTTATCTTGTAATGCACATCTTGCTGCCAATAGCCATCAAACGGCAATTTATTTTTCCAATAATGCGGATTAGCTGAAGTATTAAACAAATTCTCCGGCCCACGGTCTGTGTAGTTTTGCGCTTTTGTGGCAAGAAACGAACCACAGAAAAACAATAGGATTAAAAACTTTTTCATCAAAAAAGTGAGTTGCTTTTATAAATTTGAACACTTCAAAATAAGCAGGTTTTGTCAAATCCATCGAATGAACTTTTATACACTATTGCGCTAAACAGCATAAAAGGCGTTGGCGCTGTGATGGCAAAAAATTTAATTGCTTATTGTGGTAGTGCCGAGCAGGTATTTAATACATCAAAACATAAGCTGGGAAAGATACCCATGATGGGCACTGAACGGGCAGATTGGGTAGCCAATGCGGATGTCTTGAAGGAGGCGGAAGCAGAATTAAAATTCATTGAAAAAAACAGCATCACTCCACTTGTTTTTACTCAACCTGAATTCCCCAAAAGATTAAGAGATTGTAGTGATAGTCCAATTTTGCTCTACTATAAGGGGAATGCAGATTTGAACACAGCAAAAACGGTGGGCATTGTGGGTACACGCAGAGCAACAGATTATGGCAAAGAATTGACCAAAAAACTAGTTGCTGACTTAGCTACACACGATGTGCTTATTGTGAGCGGTTTGGCTTATGGCATTGACATTACTGCTCATCAAGCTGCGCTCGACAATCAACTCAAAACATTAGGTGTGGTAGCGCACGGATTAAACTTGATTTATCCAGCTCAACATTCGAATACTGCTAAAAAAATGGAAAGCCAAGGCGGAATTCTGACAGAATATAACTCTACGCATGAAATGCACCCGTCCAACTTTCCAATGCGCAATAGGATTGTGGCAGGATTGTGTGATGCGATGGTGGTGGTGGAAAGTAAAGAAGAAGGTGGCGCACTTATCACCGCTTCACTTGCTTCTTCCTATAATCGTGACGTGTTTGCTTTTCCCGGTCGTACCATTGACAAATCTAGCATGGGCTGCAACAAACTCATCAAACAGAACAAAGCAGCTATGATTGAAAACGCTAATGATTTGTTAGAGGCAATGAATTGGAATATGGACCCCAACAAAAAACCTAAACCTCAACGCCAACTGTTTCTTACGTTATCTGACGATGAAAATGTAATTCATCAGTTGCTGAGCGAAAAAGAAGAAATGGAAATTGATGAATTGGCTTTCAAGAGTAATTTTTCATCGGGTGCATTGGCCGGTATTTTATTGGAAATGGAAATGAATGGCGTCATTGTGATGCTGCCCGGCAAACGATATAAACTGATTTAACTAAAATAGATGGCTTCTGCTTTTGTTCATGCTGTTGCATCCGTTGCCATTGGTAAACTTTCCTTTCTGCAAAAGGTAGATTGGGAATTTTGGGCACTAGGCGCTTTTTGTGCCGTCATTCCCGATGCTGATGTGTTGGCATTTAAGTTCGGGATTCCGTATGAAATCATGTGGGGACACCGTGGCATTACATACTCTCTGTCTTTCGCAGTATTACTAAGTCTTTGGGTTTGGTTTGCATTTTATCGCCAAGAAAAACTACGAACGTTGCGTGGTGCGCTCATTTTACTATTCTTCATTTTAGCCACAGCTTCACACGCTATTTTAGATGCCATGACCACAGGCGGATTAGGTATAGCATTTTTTGCACCATTTCACAATGAGCGATACTTCCTTGCTTTTCGACCAATTGCTGTATCGCCAATTGGCATCAAAAATTTCTTCAGCGAATGGGGTTGGAGAGTGGTTAAAAGTGAATTTATATGAGTGGGGATTCCATTGCTAATCATTATAGTCGGCACGACAATCATTAGAAAATTGTTTTCCAAAGCTTAGATTATTTAATTTGTGGGCTTAAAATTTACAATTCGTGGCTAAGAAAGTTCAACCTATCACCAAACCAGCAGCAACCACTGCTCCTACGGCTGCTAAAATTATCGTCAAAGTTATTCCGCATAAATACGCAGCTATTTTCTTGTTTCTGTTCACGTGCATGCTCTACAGCAACACACTATGGAACAGATATGCTATAGATGATGTGATTGTAGTCACTGACAACAAATACACCAAGAAGGGTTTTGGTGGATTGAAAGAACATTTCACGCACGACATGTTTGAAGGTTTTTTTGGTGAGCGTGGCGCTAAGTTAGTGAGCGGTGGTCGTTATCGTCCATTGAGCATGGCCACTTTTGCCGTAGAATACGAAATCATGCGTAAAATCAGGGGTGACAAGCGCGAAGTGATTGACGAAAAAAATCTCATCTTGACGGAAGTTGACCCCTACTTGAATCCGATGTTGAGCCATGCTATCAATGTGTTGCTTTTTGCGCTTACCATCGTTTTGCTGTATTTTGTATTGGTTCAAATTATTCCGGCAAAATTTGCATTTGATACACCGATTGGTGCAGTAAGTCTGTCACTGATTGCATCGTTACTTTATGCCGCTCATCCGCTACACACAGAGGCTGTAGCCAACATCAAAGGGCGAGATGAAGTGATGTGTATGCTTTTCTCTTTGTTGGCACTTTTTGCTTCAATTCGATATGTAAAAACTGAAGATATTAAACATATCATCTGGGGTACAGTCATCTTTTTCATCGCTTTATTATCCAAAGAAAATGCGATCACATTTTTGGCCGTGGTGCCTTTGGTGTATTACTTTTTCACCAAAGCACAAACTAAACATTATGCCATTGCTGTGGGATTATTTACTGCAGTTACGGCAATTTTCTTGCTTTTGCGTGGCGCCTACACCCAATCGGGATTAACACAAGATTCTCCCGAAATTTTAAATAACCCTTTTCTATTAGCCACACCGGCTGAGCGATATGCCACAGCGATTTATACATTCTTGCGCTACTATTGGTTGATGATTTTCCCGCATCCATTGACACACGATTATTACTACAACCAAATAGCCTACGTTAATTTTTCAGATGGAAAATTCTTGCTGTCATTTTTCGCTACGGTTGGTTTAGTAGCTTATGCCTTGCTTAACTTGAAGAAAAAATCAATTGCCGCATTTGGTATTCTATTTTTCTTTATCACCTTTTCCGTAGCTTCTAACATTCTTTTCACTGTAGGCGTGTTAATGAATGAGCGTTTCATATATATGAGCTCATTGGGCTTCTGCATTTTATTAGCCGCCTTGTTTTTCAAAGCACAAGACAAATGGAAACTTTCGCCCAATGTGTTAATGGGCATTTTGTTGTTGATTACCGGCTTATACTCTGCTCAAACATTTGCAAGAAATTTTGATTGGAAAGACAGCTTCAAACTCTTTAGAGTAGATGCAAAACACAGTTCAAATTCTGCAAAGATTCAAACCTCACTAGGTGGTGATTTAGCCAAAGCTGCCCTATCTGACATTTCTGCATTTCGCGACAGCGGTGAAATTATCAACATCTTTAAAGACTTGAGCCACGGCACAAAATCTACGGCAGAATTGAACGCTATAAATATGTTGCCTGATAGTACGCTGCGTAATATGCTGCTCGACTCTTCTGTTGCTCACTTGAATGAAGCAATTCGCATTTACCCTACTCACTCTAACGCTTGGCTGCTTATGGGTAACTCTATGTATCAGCGCTACAACGATGCACAACAAGTTATTCCGGTATATGAAAAAGCGTCTGCTTACAGGGTAGGTGGCTATTATGATGCTTATTTCAACCTTGGCGTGGTGTACAACAACACCAATCAAGCGCTAAAAGCAAAGGAAAACTTATTGAAAGCGCATAAGATGAAACCCGAAGTGTACGAATGTCGCTTTTTGTTAGCGCAAAGTTATGCGAAACTCAATCAAATCGATTCTTGTAATTATTGGTTAAAACGAGTAGAAGAAATCAAGCCTTTGTCAGAAGGTGATTACTATTTGATTGGCACCGCATTTGGCAAAGTGGCTAACAACTTGCCGATGGCCATTGAGTTTTTGAAAATTGCCGTACAGAAGAATCCTAAGGTGGAACTTTATCTCGAAGACTTGGGAGTAGCCTACGGTTTCAATCGCCAATATGACGAAGCGATTGCTACTTCTAATCAACTCATTGCACTCAATCCAAACTATCCCGCAGCTTACATGAACTTGAGCGTGAGCAACCGGATGAAAGGTAATATAGCTCTCGCAGATGAATACTTGAAAAAGTATAATGAGTTAATGACCAGTAAAAAGTAAGAACATAAAAAAAGGGGAGCGAAAACTCCCCTTTTTTGTGTTAACAATCGACTAGAGTTAATCTTGTTTGGGTGGCAAAGCCTCTTTCACTACTAAGTTTCGTTGGCCAAATTCAAAGCCGTTCAATCCGTTGATAGCGTTTTTGCCCTCTTCGTCATTGGGCATTTCTACAAAACCGAATCCGCGACTGCGGTTGGTTTCACGATCCTTTAAAATCTTAACTGAGCTCACTTCACCATATTGGGCAAAGGCCGCTTTAAGTTCGTCTTCACTAGCGCGAAAACTGATGTTGGCAACATAAATGTTCATTAGAAATAAATAATAAGGGTTAAAAAATAATGCTTCAACAAGTATTTGTCTCGAATACTTGTTTGAACGCAGTGCTAATTTAGCTAGAAAGAGCTATGACTGTTAGCACCTGTAACAACATAAATTGCAGCATAATTTAAAGTCTATTATTGTATAAACTCACGGAAAACAAGTAGAGATTTGAGGCATAAAAAAGGCTGCTCCGATTGGGAACAGCCTGTATAATATTGGAAACAAAAACTTAAGCAGTTTTCTTTTCAATCAATTTAAATCCGGTACCGTGTATATTCAATATCTCAATGCTTGGATCTTCTTTTAAGTACTTACGTAACTTAGCAATGTAAACATCCATACTTCGTCCGGCAAAATAAGAATCTGTTCCCCAAACCGCATTCAAAGCGATTTCGCGCTCTAGTATGCGGTCGGTATAAAGCGCCAACATTTTTAATAGCTCAGACTCTTTGGTCGTCAATTTAATTTCAGAATCGCCAATCTTTAAAGTACGTATGGTGTTATCAAACGTAAATTTACCAATCGTGAATAGATTTTGAGTACTGGCTTCTTCTTTCGGTAAACGCTTAAAGATGTTATCCATACGCAACGTCAATTCTTCCATGCTGAATGGCTTAGTTATATAATCATCAGCACCAAGTTTAAGTCCTTCAATGGTATCTTCTTTGAGGGCTTTAGCAGTGAGAAATATAATTGGCACTGTGGTATTCATTCTTCGCACTTCTTTGGCCAAGGTGAAGCCATCTTTCTTAGGCATCATCACATCAAAAATACACATGTCGTATTTATTGATTTTAAAATCATTGAACGCATCTTCTCCATTGCGTTTCAGCACAACATCAAAGTTTTTAAGTTCTAACGAATCCTGTAGGAGATTACCTAGGTTAGTATCATCCTCCACCAGCAAGATTTTCTTTTTTGTAGACATAGTATATTTAGTTTGGTGAGTTTAATTTTAACAATTCAAAGCTACTGCAAGTTTAACAGTAGACCTGCCGGATTATCATTAATTAACACTTACAAAAGGTAAAAAAAGTTCAAAACGACTGCCTTTACCCGGCTCACTTTCTACTTTAATAGTGCCACCATGTGCATCTATAATAACCTTAACATAACTCAACCCTAATCCGAAGCCTTTCACGTTATGAATGTTGCCGGTTGGTACACGATAAAATTTCTCAAAAATCTTTTTCTGGTTCTCTTTTGATATTCCAATGCCGTTATCTTGAACACTTACAATTACACCTTTGGAGTTATTTTTAGTAGTTACAGAAACCAACAAAGTTTCATCTCTGCGATACTTAATAGCATTATCAATAATATTGTGAAATGCGTTTGTCAAGTGGAAAGCGTCACCGGTCACTACAGAGTTTTCAGCAGCTAACTTAGTGTGCAGTTGACCATTTTCGCTTTCTATGCGTAGCTCAAGAGAGGCTGTAATATCTTGAAGCAATTCATTTATATTTACTGTTCCCACCTTAAGTTTAAACTCTCCGCGATCAAGCCTCGCCACTTGTAACACATTCTCAATGTGTCCGCTCAATCGTTTATTCTCTTCGTCAATAATGTTGGAGTAATTCAAAATTTTCTCGGGGTTGTGCATCACTTTTTCATTTTTCAACATCTGACTAGCCAAAGAAATAGTGGCCACCGGAGTTTTGAACTCGTGGGTCATGTTGTTAATGAAATCTGTTTTCAACTCATCTAATTTTTTCTGACGATAGATTATATAAAACGACCCACCAAAAGAGGCAAGAATGATAAAAATGAACGTACCTGTAGCGGTAAGCATCAACCACATGGATTGGAAAATGAAATTCTTCTTCGTTGGAAAATTAATCACCAATATGCCCGAGTTTTCGTACAAATCATTGGGGAAAAGTGGGATAGAATAAAAGTTAGTCGCTTGAATTTCTTCCTTAGTCACTTGCATATTCCCGCTCAACTTAGCAGGTGACCAATTGTCAAAAACAGCGTATTGAAACTTAATGTCAATTCCTTCTTTATGGAACTCTTTGGCTAACATTTCCTCTAAGGAAATCTTGCTAATTCGTTCTTTCAAACATTTATCATCTAGCATAAACTGCATCGCTAAATCCTGAAACATCTTGTTATACTTTGAAAATTGCATCTCTATGATGTGACGCTCCCGTTCTTCAGAAACATCGCCCGGTAAGTCTCTATTTTCTACTTCATGTAACTTCGCTGCTTTCTCTTTAACGTATGTTATGCTACCCATGAAACGAGATATAAATGACCCGCTCGAGTCATTGAATCCAAATTTCATAGCGTGTTGACCAATAGAATCTACTAAAGTAAAGTTTGGCGTATATGTTTTTATGGATTGAACCGTATCATACATCTTATTGATGTTTCGACCAAAATCATTCAATCCCGATGATGCAAAATAATTTTCCGCCTCGCTACGCTCAATATCTCGGCTCACAATACTCAACGCGAGTGCAACTCCTTGGTCAAATTTTTCTTCCCGCACCGCATAGCTTTGCTTAATCCATTTCACTTGTATAGCTACCAAACCGATTAGCGCCACAGTAATACCTATAATAATGCCGTTGATTAACTTGAAGTTCATTGGGTCAAAGATACAAGTGTAGTCCAAACCAACACTAGGGGGTTAACATATCTTAGGAGGGTGATGTAACCTTTTTACCGCTCTTGCCGTAAAGGTAGTTATAAAATCATTTTCTATGAAAACAATTTACACTTTTTCGAAACTTACAGCAGCCTTGTTTGCAGTAATTGTTTTAAATGCTTGCAACAAAGAACAAGAAGAGTTAACCAACCTTGATGTATACAGAAAAGATGCCGGACAGGCAGAAATAGTAGACATCAGCGCTATGAACTCCGCAATGGTTTTGAAGGACAGAGTGAACGGAGTGGATTATATATTCACCAAAAATGTAGCGGTTAACACCAATTTGACCATTGAACCGGGCGTAACCATGATGTTTGAAAATGGTGCTGGTCTTACCATCAATGAGCAAGGTTCTATCTCTGCACTCGGTGCACCTTCCAATGAGATTTTATTTACTTCCAAATCAGGCAAGAGAGGTGATTGGGATGGCATAACTGTATTAAGTAGCAATACTAAAAACGTATTGGCCTACAGCAAAGTAGAGCATGGCGCAGACAATGTAAAAATCGGTGCAACGAGTACTGTTGCCAAACTAGAAATCAGCAATTCAGAAATCACTGCCGCTAAAGGTTATGGTGTAATTGTAGCAAAAGGAAGCGTTCTGACCCAATTTGCTGGTAACAAAATTCACACCAACACTTCTTACCCATTGCAAATGCATTTGGCTGATGCCTCCAAATTGGAAGACTCGAATGAGTTTGGCACCAATGGCAAAGAATTTATCCAATTGATGGGTAGCGGCTCTGAAGTTATCCTTCAAAAAATCACATTGAAAAAATTGAGAATCCCATTTGTAATCAGTGGACAATCTGTAGCCGGAGCTATGGTGGAAGTTTTAGCCGGAGCAAGAGTTTACATGGATGATCAGGCAGAGTTAACCATCGATGGTCAAAACGGACAAGGAGCATTTTCTGCTATCGGAACTGCTGCTCAACCTATCACCATTGCTGCTCTCTACAACGGTGTGGGTGTATGGAGTTCTATCCAATTGCGCAATTCTAACTCACCTAACAACAAAATTGAATATTGCACCATCAGCGGTGGAGGCAAAACAACCAACAGCAATGAAGGTATGATTAGAGTGGTAACCGTGGGAGGCGGGAATAGTCAAGTGGTTATTCGCAACAACAACATTTTAAATAGCGTATCTTCAGGTATTTCTATTCAACACTTAAACAGCAGTTACAATAATGACATTCTTACTGCCAATTCATTCGTTAATTGCGCTAAAGGGAATGTACACTTTGAATAAAAAAACAACTATAAAAATCATAGAGCTTGCTTCGGCAGGCTCTTTTTTTTGCATCTACGTCAAAATACCTAATCTTGCAGTGTGCAAAAACATACATTTTCTATTTCTTCCATAGATGATTTACCCAACCTAGCTAAGCAGATTATTAGCTTATACTCTTCAAAAAAAATATTCCTTTTTTATGCAGAAATGGGAGCAGGCAAAACTACACTTATCAAAGCATTGTGTAAAGAGTTAGGTTCTATCGACCAGTTCAGCAGCCCAACTTATAGCGTGGTAAATGAATACAAAATTATCCATCAACCTTTATCCATTTTTCATATTGACTTATACCGCCTCAACGATTTAAACGAAGCATTGGACATTGGTATTGAAGAATACATCAATGGGACCGATTATTGCTTTATTGAATGGCCGGAGTTGGTGGAACCGCTACTACCGGACGGATGTGTTCGGGTGGAGATAAAAACTGATGGGAATAATCGTGAGATTACTATATTTATGAGTTAGTTGTTGGCACTTCCAAAACCAAAGCAGACTTAATATGGCTAAAAAACAAGGATTTGAAGGTATTGTAAGCAAACTTGGTTTGCAACCACTTGAAAGTCAGATGATGATAGGCGTCAGAAAATCTAAACTATTTATCGGCATCCCGAAAGAACGTAGTTTTCAAGAACATCGAATTGGATTAACGCCTGAAAGTGTGCGAACGCTAATCGCCAACGGACACCGATTACTGATAGAAACAAATGCAGGCCGCGACTCTCATTTTTCGGATAACGATTATTCAGAGGCCGGAGCAGAAATTACTGATAACGTAGAAGAAGTTTACAAAGCAGATACCATCATCAAAATTGCTCCTCCTCAGCTTCATGAAATAGAGTTAATGCAAAGCGGACAAACATTAATTTCTCCTATTCATTTGCCTACACTCAAAAAAGAATACATACATCTATTGATGAAAAAGAAAGTAACAGCGCTTTCTTTTGAATACACTAACGATGAGGCAGGGCGTTTCCCTTTCGTGCGAGCCATGAGCGAGATTGCCGGCAATAGTGTTATCCTTTTGGCCGCAGAATTTTTGAGCAATGCCAATGATGGCAAAGGAATTTTATTAGGTGGTATTTCTGGTGTGCCGCCTGCGAAGGTAGTAATATTGGGTGGCGGTGTAGTAGGCACGTTTGCAGCACGCGCAGCAATGGGTCTAGGAGCTATCGTCTCTGTGTTTGACAACAACGTTTACAAACTTCAACGTTTACAAGAAAAACTTGGAGCAAGAATTTTCACATCAACCTTCTCTCCTTCTATTCTCGAGCAAGAACTACAAACGGCCGATGTCGCTATTGGAGCCATTCACTCCAAACAAGGTCGTACGCCCATCATTGTTACCGAAGAAATGGTGGCTAAAATGAAAAGTGGTAGCGTAGTAATTGATGTGAGTATTGATCAAGGT
Source organism: Bacteroidota bacterium (assembly GCA_947457525.1). Lineage (GTDB taxonomy): Bacteria > Bacteroidota > Bacteroidia > Chitinophagales > LD1 > Bog-950. Next base: position 11,392 of record CANGXE010000011.1, read on the forward strand.
GGCTGTTTTGAAACCTCTAACATCACTTCCCATGCCGAGCCAACATTTATTTCGCATGATGTGATACACTATTGCGTGCCGAACATTCCATCGCGGGTATCGCGCACAGCATCTTATGCCTTCTCCAACATTCTTACCCCAATTTTGCTAAAATGTGGCGAATTGAGTGGCATTAAAGGACTTTTATATGAAGACGCAGGTATCCGAAGCGGCATTTATATGTACAAAGGCCATTTAACTAATGATAACCTGTCGCAAATGTTTGGCATAAAGAGTTCTAACCTCGATTTACTCTTTGCCACCAACCTTTAGAAAAAAGTTTACAACCTAATTTCACTTTTTTGACTTTAAATAATTATTATTGAATTATTAATTTAAGGTATGCGTAGTGTATTTTTTTATTTCGTTTTTGGCTTTTTGCTGTTGCTCAGCATATCGGGTTGCGAAAAGGACCCCGGCCCCGGTGGTCTTGCCAGCATAAGTGGGAAATTGTATGTATATGATTACAATGCATTCGGCCTACTTGTTGATTCAGGTTATGTAGCCGGTGAGCGTATCTATATTTCTTATGGAGAAAATACCAATGTTGATGACGATGTGAGAACTGCTTCGGATGGCAGTTTCAAATTTGAATGGCTGCAGAAAGGGAAATACACAGTTTGGGCCATAAGTGAATGCGACACTTGCCCGCTAAAACAAACTACCGTTAAACAAACAGTGAAAATTACCAAACGCAGGGAAAACATTACTATTTCCGATCTAGTTATTCGATTATAAATTGAACTTACATTTTCAACATTTTCAGCAAAAAATAAAGGAAAGTTTAGATGACTTCTCCTCACTAAGTCTACAAGATTTAGATAAGGTGCAGATGCTAAATCGTATTGATACGAAATATGTTTTTCATATTGAAGAGTTTCCGAAAATTCTTCAAGAAATCAAGGAAAACTATTTGGTGCTAGAGATTGAAGGGAAACGAATGTTTGATTATGAATCTATCTATTTTGATACGGATGATTACCAGCTCTACAAATTTCACCACAATGGCAAAGCCAATCGCCTAAAAGTTCGCTACCGTAAGTATCTCGACTCGGGCTTATGTTACTTCGAAGTAAAGTACAAAGTGAAAGGCGATCGCACGGACAAAAAACGAATTAAAGAAGACGATTACAAACACGAGCTAACTGACCAAGAACTAGACATCATTCACCATAACTATTTGACCAAAGAAGATTTGAAAGAAAAAATGGTGATCTGCTTTACGAGAATTACACTAGCCAACAAAAACTTCAAAGAAAGGCTTACGCTCGACATAAATATTTTATTCGATAACTTCAAAGACAAAAAAACATTTCCAGAGTTAGTTATTGCCGAAATCAAAACAGACAAAACAGCTATTGGTAGCCCAATTGTAGAGTCGTTCAAAAAGAGGCATTTTGAGGAAATTGGATTTAGTAAATACTCTACGGCTGTAGCCATGTTGGAGGAAGTAAAGAGTAATGCATTCAAACCAAATTTTATACGTATAAACAGAATTATAGCAAATGGAAACAGAAACAGTTGAGGCAGTAGCCACTAATTTATTTGGAGTTAGCCCTTACATCGAATTTTTATTCCGCTATGGAATAAATATGTTGGTGATTATCACCATTGTCAGATTTATCTACTATCCCCGTCACAAAAACAAAGACTTTTTGTTTACCTTTTTCCTCTTTAACACGGTAAACTTTTTTATATGTTTTTTATTGAGTGCCACTAAATTAAAAATGGGATTTGCCTTTGGGTTATTTGCCATATTCTCTATTCTCCGCTATCGAACAGTGACAGTACCCATTCGAGAAATGGGCTATTTTTTCGTGTGTGTCACCATTAGTTTAATCAATGCTTTGGCTGTGGTAGAAACCACATCAGACATTGTGATTTTATTAGGGGCAAACGGTATGATCATCACTATGATTTTGATGATGGATAGACAACTTTCACTAGAGCATGAAAACTTCAAAGAAATCAACTATGAACGCATTGACTTGATCAAACCAGAGCTGCGGGAACAGATGATAGACGACTTGCGCAACCGCACAGGATTGCCAATTCACAGAATAGAAATTGTGAAGCTTGATTTCCTCCGCGATGTGGCTCGAATTAATGCGTTTTACTACTCTATGGAAAACGAGTCAACATCCGTTGGTATGGGTGATGATGATTAATCAATAAGTAAATTATTTAGAATGAAAAAAATACTGACTATCACTTTACTGCTGATAAGCGTAGTGAATTTTGCGCAACTCAATTTCTATTGGGCCAATAAGTACAATGGCACCGGAGATTACTCCGACAAAATCAAAGCGTCTACCATAGACAATTCGGGGAATATTTATTTAGCCGGTTTTACAATGACCACCAACCATCACGATATGTTGGTCATCAAACTAAACTCAACAGGCGACACGCTTTGGACAAGGACTTACAATGGATTCGACAATAGTGAAGATGAAGCCAATGATATAGCTGTAGATGCTTTGGGTAATGTGTACACCACCGGTTATGCGAATAATGATACCACCGGTGAAGATTTTGTCACATTAAAATATAGCGCTACCGGTCAACTACTTTGGTCGGCTGTTTTCAATGATCCATTTGGCGATGATGACAAAGCAAGTAGCATAGTACTAGATGGTTCCGGCAATGTGTACGTTACCGGCACTACCACTAAAAGCTCCGACAAAACCAACGAAGATTATCGCACGATAAAATATAACAGCGCAGGGGTACAGCAATGGGCTACTGCATTTGCAGGACCTGGCGGTGGCACTGATCGCGCTGTAAAAGTGGTGGTTGATGCCTCCGGCAATCCAATCGTGACAGGACGGAGTGACAACGGACTAGACGATGATTGGGTAACCATAAAATACAATACCAACACAGGCGCTACACTATGGACAAATTTTTTAGACTTCACCAAAAATGATCGTGCTGAAAACATGACCATAGATGCCTCGGGCAATTTGTATGTGACCGGGCGCGCACGCGACATAAACTACGATGTAGCTACTCGAAAAATTGATGCGAATGGCAACAATCTTTGGACAAAATTCTATGCCGGAGCCGGTGACGACCGCGGTAGAGCGATTGCGGTTGACGCAACGGGAAATGTATACGTGGCCGGTGAGATAGA
>CANGXE010000012.1 GCA_947457525.1 Bacteroidota bacterium
AACTACAACGACTAGTTATTTCGTTAGATTATTGGGAGGGGCTTGTGTCTTAACCGACACCATACGTGTGCAGATTGGTTCATCTATACCGGTAACGCTTGCCATAGATTCAATTCCATGTTTTGGGCAAAATGTTGGTCAGATAACTGCGTCAACATCAGGAGGTACGCCTCCGATTAATTATGCTTGGAGCAATAGCGGTAACACGAATGTTATCCAAAATTTAGGCATTGGAACTTATACGGTTTCGGTGACTGATGGAATAGGTTGCAGTGGTTCTGCAACAACTACAATTACTCAGCCATCATCACTTCAAGTAACTGCGGCCTCACAAAATGTAAATTGTTTTGGGACTAACAACGGAACAATTACATTGACTACCACAGGCGGCACTCCAAATTATACTTATCAATGGTCTCCTGTTCAGCCGGCACAAGCCGCTCTTTCGGGCTTGGGTGGAGGCACTTTTTTGGCCACGGTTACTGATAGCAAGAATTGTACAGCTACTATCTCTACAAATATTAATGAACCTAGTAACTTGGTGATAAATGCTACCTCCACTGATGCAGTTTCTTTTGGGGGTAATGAAGGTACGGCTAGTGTAACGGCAAGTGGAGCTACTTCGGGTTATACTTACATCTGGAGTAATGGAGGAAACACTGCATCAATTCAAAACTTAACAGCGGGCAATTATATAGTTACTGTATGTGATGTCAATAATTGCTGTAAGCAAGACACCGTAATTGTCAACGACCCGCCTCCGATTATTTTGAGTTATGTCACTACAAACAATTTGTGCTTCGGAGATTGTAATGGCACTATCAAAGTATCGGCAACGGGAGGCATTGAACCTTACACATTTACTTGGAATACAGCTACAGTCAGCGATAGTATTTTTGGTTTATGTGCCGGCACTTACACGGTAACCGTGAGCGACAGTGCAGGAATCACTGCACAAGGAAGTGTAAATATCACAGCACCAAGTCAAGTAACTATTACATTAACCCCAACAGAGATTACTTGCTTCGGAGCAAATAATGGAGCCGTATTGGCGTCAGCTTCTGGCGGAACTGCGGGTTACACTTACAATTGGACTCCGGGTGGTGCAACTAATCCACAAACAAATCTCGGTCCCGGCACATACACTGTAGTAGCAACTGATGCCAACAACTGCACGGCACAAGCCGCTTGGACGGCTATAGAGCCATCGCAGGTGACAGCAAATATTACATCAACAACAGATGTTTCTTGCTTTGGTGGAAATAATGGTTCAGCCACTGTTCTAGCAGCTGGTGGAACACTCGGCTACACCTATAACTGGGCAAGTGTGGGAAGTGGCGCTACTACTGCAAGCGGATTTGCAAACGGCAACTTTGATGTGACGGTTAGCGATGCTAATTTATGCACGGCAATAGCCACATTTACAATCAATCAACCTACTCAGTTAGTAGCTTCTTTTATTTCTTCCACTAATGCTACTTGCAATGGCGCAGCTAATGGCGCTGTAGACATTAGCGTAAGCGGAGGCAGTTCGCCTTATGGTTTTACATGGAGCAATGGAGCACAAACCGAAGACTTAAATGCTGTGGTTGCTAATAGCTACCAAGTAACGGTTAGTGATGCACAGAATTGTACCGCCACTGTTTCGGCAGTTGTCAAGGAACCAACAGCTATTTTATTGACGTTTAGTTCTACAAATCCGCTATGTGCGGGAGAAAGCAATGGAACAGCTACTGTATCTGCCACAGGTGGCACAGCAGGTTATGTTTATGACTGGACGTTTAATGCTTCAGGCAATGATAATTCGAGTCAAACCGGTTTGCCGGCTAGCGTTTATACAGTAAACGTTACAGATCAAAATTCTTGCACCGCGCAAGGGGATGTCACGCTTACAGATCCGAGTACTTTAACTACAGCTTTCATCAATAAATCAGAAATTACTTGTGCGAATGCCATCGATGGTTCAGTAGAAGTTCAAGTAAGTGGAGGCACACCACCGGTATCCTTCACTTGGAGCAATAGTGCAACAACTTCGCTGGTCAATAATCTCGCTCCAGGTGCATATCAAGTTACTACTTCAGACAACAACGGTTGTAGTACTGTGATGAACATTTCATTTGCAGCCCCTCCAACCATTGAAATATTGTTACTCGCTATTGATCCGGTGTCTTGCCCAACTTACACGGATGGCACCATACAAATTTCTGCTATTGGTGGCACACCGGGACAAACCTCGGCCTATCAATACAGCATTGATGGAACAAATTTCCAAACAGCTGAGTTTTTCCAAAATTTAAGCGCTGGTAATTACACGGTAATTATTCGCGATTCACAAGGTTGTTTGAAAGATACTACCATACAAGTGCTTGAACCTACGGTTTTAGATTTGCTCGTATTACCGACCGATAGCACCATTGATCTTGGTAGTTCAATCGCCTTAGTTTCGTCTGTTAGCAACTATGGTGCTTCCGACATTAACTACTATTCATGGTCACCAATCTCCGGCTTGAACTGTAGCGATTGCGCCACCACGGTAGCTACTCCATACTATACTACAGACTTTACATTAACCGTAAATTATCTCCAAAACTGCGCAGTATCTGAAACAGTACGGGTAAATGTGGGTGATGGGGAAGATTTTTATGTACCCAACGCTTTCTCACCCAACGGAGATGGCAATAATGACGTCTTAGAAGTGTATGGTCGTGGTTTGGCAAAAGTTGACTTAACCATTTTCAATCGTTGGGGAGAAAAGGTTTTTGACAGCAACAACCAGTGGCAAGGATGGGATGGCAACTATAAAGGGATAGAATCTCCGGCAGGAGTTTATACCTACTATGTAGAAGCCACTTACCTAAATGGAAAAACAAAAGGGAAAAAAGGAACTATTACTATAATCAGATAAAAAACAACCCTATTAAATGTAACCTTTTTGCCTTATTTACCGAATAAGACATCAAGGAACCAAAAAAATAAAAGACGAAAGTTTTTTAAACACAAAAAATTTTTACTTTAGACAACCTTTTCTAAAACCGAGACATGAAGAAGTTATTACCTATCCTATTAATCGCCTTTGGCGTGTTTAAAGCGGAGGCGCAAGATCCTCACTTTTCTCAATTTTACATGACCCCAATGTACCTCAATCCGGGCTTGACCGGTGCTTTTGACGGTAACTACCGTGGAACAGCGCTGTTTCGTGGTCAGTGGGGTTCTGTGTTGCGCGATGAAAGCACACCGATGTATCGCACCTACACAGCTTCTGCTGACTTTAGAACCAATAAAGGTTTTATGAAGGGCGATGCCTTTGGATTTGGCGCACAGTTTATGGGCGACCAAGCCGGTGAATCTAAATTTGGTTTTAATAGCGGTGGTATTTCTATGGCCTACCACAAATCATTAAACTCTAAAGCCACTAACTTTTTGACTTTAGGATTCTCTTCTAATATTTTCCAACAAAGCATCGATTTTTCTCGTCTACAATTTGGTAGCCAATGGGATGGTCAAGGCTATAATGCATTATTGCCAACTAATGAGTTTTTGGTGAACAATCGTTTCCTGTATTGGGATGTAAACGCAGGTTTGCTTTGGTACATGAAAATTAAGAAAAGAACAAACATTTACTTGGGTGGATCCGTGTTTCACATCAATCGTCCGGCTATCTCTTTCTTGGGCGACAAAGACGTGCGCATGAACATGAAATTTGTAGGTCATGGAGGTGTTCGTTTCCCAATCAAAGGACGCTTTGATTTGCAACCTAAGTTTATCGTAATGTTCCAAGGGAAATCTATCGAAACTATTTGGGCTGCTGATTTCAGAATTTTATTCGAAGAAAGATATCCTGAGGGCAATCACTTCCGCTTTGGAGCGATGTTCCGTATGGTGGGTGGCGATGCTAATGCACCTTGGAGAGATCAACGTTTAACCTCTGAAGCGGTTATTTTGAATGCCGGTGTGGTTTGGAATGGTTTAGAGCTCGGTGTAGCTTATGACATAAACGTGAGTGATTTGATTTCGGGTTCACGCTCACAAGGTGGATTTGAAGTAGGTCTAGCTTACGTAGGCAAATGGAAAAAGAGAGGTCCTCAAACTATCTACTGCCCACGCTTCTAATACAGCAACCGCATATAGAAAATATAAAAACGCCTTCAGTGATGAGGGCGTTTTTTTTAAATGTTACCAAGTTTTATTGTTGAGTGATGTGCATTGGAAGCAATAAATGAAAGCGGTCTCTGCCCTCGCCATGTATTATTACCCCCAAAAATTATCTTTGCTTAAGCCACTTCAGGCATATGCACAATGAATACCCAAATTCAAGATAGCTTACAAACCTACACAGCCTTTCATAAACTGCCTAATGCGGTAAATGTTTTCAGCATGTTGATGCAGGAGAGTGGTTTTTCAAGTTAGAATACCGATATGCATTTAACGGAAAAGAGATTGATGATAAGCTGAAAAATTAGATTACAAAAAACTACTTCCGCTTTAATTCTGCTGCCGGAATAGAATACGCCCATTTCTTTTTGCCACCAAGTTTAAAGGCTTCAATCAAGCACGTCCGATTCTCACCATAGCCTTGAAGGGTGATGCGACCAAAATTCTTTTTGTAAAGAATGGTGGATTTTATGCTGTAGGTGTTTTGAAAAGCCTTTAAGTATTTGGTGTTTAGAATAGGGCTGGTGAGCGGAGAGCAAGTAAAATCATAAAACGGATAGCCTTTCCACACTCGCTTGCTGAGTTCGGTGAAATGTTTGTCGCCTGTCAGAAAGATAACTCCAGGTATGTTATTCTCCGCCACAAAGTCGAGCAACTGATTGCGCTCCACCGGATACTTCGCATAAGAGTCATCATACCAAGAATCGCTAATCACTTGCGAACCGGTGCAAATAAATTTGAACGTGGCGGTGCTGTTCTTTAATCCATCAATTAACCAAGCTAACTGTTCTTTACCCAAGTAAGCGCCTGTGGTATCACCTTCGGGGTCTAAGAACCAACGATTGTCCGTCATAAAAAACTCAGCATCATATTGACGAAACGAAAAGTAATTGCCGCCAACAGAATCTTGATAATTGTTTGGCCAAAAACCTTTATACACTTTCAGGGCATCTTCTTTTAGTGGAAAGTTTTTATCCGCATCGTTCCAACCGTAATCGTGATCATCCCAAATGGCGTAGTTGGGTTGATGATTCAAAAAATCGCGAAGCGTATAAAATTTCTCTCTGATTTTAAGCTGACGGTCAAACATGTTGTCGTAACTCTTATAATCTTTCCCCATGTAGTAAACATTGTCGCCTAACCACACCATGAAGTCGCTGTCTTTTCTTTTCATCGAAGAAAAAATGCGCACCGATGGACCGGGGAAAGCAATACGCGCAAAGCCCGGGCTCATGTAAGCACAAGAACCCACCAAAAAATTTACATCACAAACCTCCTCTGCGTCAAGTGTGCGGAAAATACATTTGGTGTAGGGTTGCAATGGGTCAACGGCATATACCACTTTATAGGTGTGTCCCGGTTGTAGGTTAGTGAAATCTACAGTGAGCGCAAATCGACCTTTTTTGTCATTTATTTTTTCAAAACGCGTGGCACGGTAGAAGGTGTTGTCATTCATATCTTGTAGCGAAACCAAGTTTTGACCATCACCTTTATATGCAAACCAAACACGAGCCGTGGTGGCGGAAACGGCACCCAAAACAGGGCCGGTAATTAAACGAGGCCTTTCGGGGTTTTGAGTGGAGATGGTTAGTATAACGAAGCAAAAAAATGAAACTAAAAGATGTTTGTTTTTCAACATAAAAACCGTGATTAATACAACATGAAGGTAAAAATAATTTGAACTGGCAATTCATGCTGCTCCGAACAACTATATTAGCCGAATGAACACGAAATCAATAGTTATTGGCGTCTTACTAACGATAATAATTTTTAAAAGCCAAGCGCAGGTCAACATGATGAACGATAGTACAGAAGCGCGAGCCAAAGAAATTTTAGAGCAAATGACGTTGAAACAAAAAGTGTATGAAATGCACGGACATGGTTTAGCTCGGTTTGGCTTGTCGATTTTATTTTCGAAGAAAGTGAAGCCGGTACATGCCGGAGGCAACAAGAAGTTTGATTTACCTTCCACCATTTTTTTAGATGGACCCCGCGGGGTGAGTTTTTACAAAGGCACAACAGCCTTCCCAACTACGATGGCACGCGGTGCAAGTTGGGATGTGGATTTAGAGCGTAGGATAGGCGAAGCTATGGCAAAAGAAGTGCGTGCATTGGGGGCGAATTATTCAGGCGCAGTTTGTATGAATTTATTGCGCCATCCGGCTTGGGGGCGTTCGCAAGAAACGTATGGTGAAGATCCACATCATCTGGGTGAAATGGCTTCGGCCTTGGTTGCAGGTATACAGTCGCACAATGTGCAAGCTTGTGTTAAACACTTTGCGGCCAACAGCATGGAAAATAATCGTTTTGGCGGCAGCATTAATATGGATGAACGCACACTACGCGATGTTTATTTACCGCATTTCAAAAAAGTGACAGAACGAGGAGCCGCATCGGTGATGAGTGCCTACAACAAAGTAAATGGGGAATATTGCGGTCATAGCAAATACCTCCTTACGGACATTCTGCGCAAGGAATGGGGCTTTAAGGGTTACATTACATCTGACTGGCAAAACGGATTGTATGATACTAAAAAGGGAGTTGAAGCAGGTATGAACATTGAGATGCCCGCGGCTAATTGTTATCGCTTGTCTAACATAAAGAAACTGCTTAAAAATGGCGACTTAACCGAGCAACAGATTGATACGTTGGTTTATCCAATCATTTACACCAAGCTGTTGTTCGCTTCAAAAAAAGATAAGCAAACCTACCCAAAATCAATCGTTGGCTGCGAAGCTCATGTAGCTCTTGCGCGAGAAGCCACAGAGAAAAGTGCAGTGTTGCTCAAGAACGAAAGCAATATTTTGCCCTTAGAGAAAACATCGGTAAAAACTATTGCTGTAATCGGTTCGTTGGCTAGTGTGGCGCAAACCGGTGACCACGGCAGCAGCAGAGTGTTTACTACATCTTTAATCTCACCGCTCGAAGCTTTGCAATATTATTTTGAAGGGTCAACTACCAAAGTGCTGACGGCATCAAACAGCGATTTAGCTAAAGTAAAAGAAGTTAGCGCACAAGCAGATGTGGTGTTGGTAGTGGCCGGCACTACCTACCTAGATGAAGGCGAATTTATTGGCAACGGGCAAATTCGCGACAAAAAAAATCCAAACAAGAAAAACTTTATCACCAAAACGGGTGTGCTGGCTGTGGGTGGCGACAGAGCGTATCTTCACTTACATCAAGCAGATATTGATGTGATTAAAGCGGCTGCTTCTGTAAATAAAAAAGTGGTCGTGAGCTTGGTGGCGGGTAGTGCTGTGACCGTTGAAGAATGGCACGAAGAGGTGTCGGCCATTATCCAAACATTTTACAACGGTCAAGAAGGTGGCCATGCTTTGGCGCGTTTGCTTTTTGGTGAAGTAAACCCAAGCGGAAAATTGCCGTTCACCGTACCCGTTTCCGAAAATGATTTACCGCCTTTTGATTCGTATGCAGCAGAGGTAGATTATGGTTACTATCATGGCTATACTTTACTAGACAAAGAATTGATTTTACCGCGCTATCCTTTTGGATATGGTTTAAGCTACACGAAGTTTCAGCTATCTGACTTGCAAAAAGAACTAGGCGATGTGTTGCAGCTTTCGTTGAATGTAACCAACATCGGCAGCCGCGAAGGAGCGGAGGTGGTGCAGGTGTATATTGGTTTGGAGCCACAACAAGGCGGGTCGAATCAGTTAGATGTACCGCAAAAACTATTACGTGGATTTGCTAAAGTCAATCTACTAGCCGGAGAACAAAAGCATATCACCATTACCATTCCCTTAACCGAGCTGGCACACTACGACCCGGAAGTAGAAGAAAGTGTAGTGCTAAAAGGAAATTACAACTTTTGGGTAGGTAACAGCTCAGACGATGAGCAAATGCTGAAGGGTAGTTTTGTGGTGGAGTGATATACGCTTGAAATCGAAATCGCATTGCTTTACATTCACTTTTTATTTATCTTCGGTTAAAAATAAACGATGAATCTTAATGCCGAAAAAAAGCAAATAAAGGAAGATATAGACGATGTCAATGATGCGCATTTGCTTCGTGCAATCAAAGAGATGCTTACTTACGCTAAAACAGCAAACGAGGAGCGTTATATTAAACCTTTCACTAAACAGCAAGTAGTTAAACGTGCCTTAACTTCAGAAAAAGATATAGCAGTTGGGCGAACTACATCGTTAAAAAACTTAAGAAAAGAAGTAAAGAAATGGTGATTTATGAAAGTAGAAATCACAGACTATGCTAAATCCGAGCTAAGGAAAATTCATAATTACCATGTTCAGGTAGCATCACCCGAAATCGCAACAAAGCTCATTAATAAAATCCTAGATGCAATTGATGAATTAGCACAACTTCCATCGATTGGTAGTAAAGAACCATTACTTCATGAATTGAATAAAAATTATCGCTACATCGTATGTGCTAACTATAAAATCATTTTTTATAACACGGAGAATGTTATTTACATTACGGATATTTTTGACTGTCGTCAAAATCCTGTGAAGATCACTAAACGCAACCGCCAATAAAAAAACGCCCCCACTTTTCAGCGAGGGCGTTTTTATTTTCTCTTTACTAAGCAGCATTTTTTAAGTTCTTCAATTCCTTCTTTAGGCTATAGTAGTCGTGTCGCATTTGCATGCTTAGAAAAAAAAGAGCATTGATGCCCAGTGCTTGTTCAATTTTGATAGCTATTGCTGTGCTAAAATTTCGCTTACCCGAAATGAGCTCGCTTAATACGGTTGGCGATACCTTCATAGCCGCAGCTACCTCTTTTTTGGTCATCTGCCTGTAGTCTATCTCTTCACCTAGTACAATACCCGGGTGATATGTTTTTTGAGGTGTAATTTCGTTAGCTGTTTTCATGATATTTATTTTAGTGGTAATCAATTAATTCTAATATTTCGACAGTTATTTCATTCTCAGCTACTTCAAAAAAGCAAATTCTAAATTGATTATCTACTCTTATTGATAGTTGCCCTTTTCTTTCACCTTTTAGTTTTTCAAGATTTAGGGATTTGATTTGACTTATAGTTTTTAAATCTGGAGCATCTATCAATTGGCCTATTCTTAATCTATATCGCTCTATGATATGCTTGGCAAATTTATATTTAGACACAGCCACTCTTAAGTCCGATTCATATAGATCTAATACTTTTTTGTTTTGAAATCTTACAATCATGCTTCACAAAAATAGTGAATGTTTTAAATAATAAAAAACGCCCCCACTTTTTAGCGAGGGCGTTTTTATTTAGTCTGACCAAAGTCAAACCTAAATCCAATAACTATTTTACAAGTGTATCTGCATAGTTTACAACCGTAGAGTCGTTCACTACTTGCGTTTCTTGAACAACTTCAATCTTGTTTTCTGTAGGTTCAGTCGTGGTGGTTTCGTGAGAAGTCACCGCAATAAGTGGAGCGATAGTCAAACCAACTAATGAAGAAAGTTTAATCAAGATATTCATTGAAGGACCTGAGGTGTCTTTAAATGGATCACCCACCGTGTCACCCACTACGGCTGCTTTGTGTGGTTCAGATTTTTTGTAGAAAGTTTCCGTTTTTCCGTTCACTTCAATTTCTACACCTTTCTCAAAAGATTTCTTCGCATTGTCCCATGCACCACCGGCATTGTTTTGGAAAATAGCCCAAAGCACACCGCTTACTGTCACACCCGCCATGTAAGCACCCAAGGCTTCTGCGCCCATGATGATACCTACCAAGATAGGAGTCACGATAGTGATGACACCCGGAGCTAACATTTCACGCAAAGCAGCTTTTGTAGAAATCTCTACACACTTACCATATTCCGGTGTGCCGGTGCCTTCCAAAATACCCGGAATTTCACGGAACTGTCTGCGCACTTCGTTCACCATGTCCATGGCTGCTTTACCCACGCTGTTCATCGCCAAGGCAGAGAACACCACAGGTATCATACCGCCAATAAACAAAGCAGCTAATACTTTTGCATCAAAAATATTGATACCGTGAATACCCGTCAGCGTCACGTAAGCAGCAAACAAAGCCAATGCCGTCAAAGCTGCAGAAGCAATCGCAAAACCTTTACCCACGGCTGCTGTAGTGTTACCTACTGAGTCCAACACGTCTGTTTTCTCACGCACTTCTTTTGGCAATTCGCTCATTTCAGCAATACCACCCGCGTTGTCAGCAATCGGTCCGAAAGCATCTACCGCCAACTGCATCGCTGTAGTAGCCATCATTGCTGAAGCAGCAATACCCACACCATAGAAACCGGCCAATGCATAAGCGCCCCAAATAGCTGCTGCAAAAATCAACACCGGAAACGCTGTTGAAAGCATACCAGTACCCAATCCTGCAATAATGTTTGTGGCTGCACCTGTGGCTGATTTTTGAACGATGTCTTTCACCGGCTTACCACCCAATCCGGTGTAGTATTCCGTAATCATCGAAATCAAATAACCCACGGCCATACCGATACATACCGCAAAAAACACATTCATAGAAGTGGTATTAATCACACTAAACTCACCAGCGTTGAACGCACTCATTTGAATGTTTTCTGGCAACATCATTTTGATCAACACAAAAGAAGCCGCTAAAGCCAACAACATCGAAATGTTGTTTCCTCTGTTCAATGCGCTTTGCACTGTGTCCGTGTCCGCTTTTGCATTTTCTGACACGCTCACAAACCAGCTACCAATGATAGATGCAATGATACCTACACCAGCAATAGCGATAGGCAATAAGATAGGGCCAATGCCACCAAAGTTGTCAGCAATGCTACCACCGTTGTCGCGGATAATGTAGTTACCCAACACCATTGAAGCTAATACTGTAGCCACATATGAACCGAACAAGTCGGCACCCATTCCGGCCACGTCACCCACGTTGTCGCCCACGTTGTCGGCAATCGTTGCCGGGTTGCGTGGATCATCCTCAGGGATACCCGCCTCTACTTTTCCTACAAGGTCAGCGCCTACGTCAGCCGCTTTAGTGTATATCCCTCCACCCACGCGCGCAAACAAAGCAATCGACTCAGCACCCAATGAGAAACCGGCCAACACTTCTAGCACTTTAGTCATTCCTGAGTAGCCACCGCCTGTCGCAAAATCTCCACCCATGAATTGGAAAAAGAAAAAGATAAACAAAGAGCTAAGTCCCAACACTGCCAATCCGGCCACGCCAAGTCCCATCACCGTTCCGCCACCAAAAGAAACCTTCAAGGCCTTAGCCAACGAAGTTTTGGCTGCTTGTGTCGTGCGCACGTTTGCTTTCGTAGCAATACGCATACCCAAAAAACCCGCCAAGGCTGAAAAGAAACAGCCAATCACGAAAGACAAGATAATCAGCAAGCTAGAATTAGCCGCCACCTTAGGCACTTGCGAAAGCACACCTAGGCCGATGCTCGCCAACACCACATAAATAGCCAAAATGCGATACTCCGCTTTCAAAAAAGCCATCGCTCCTTCGGCAATATTTTGAGCTATACCGCTCATTTTTGCATCTCCTGCATCTTGCTTCGTAACCCACGAAGAAAGCACAGCCATGTAGACCAACGCCACAAGACCGAAAACGGGAAGAATGTAAATCAAGTTCTCCATAAATTTGTTTTTAAATAAGGTTTTCTGTTAAAAAAAATACACCTGCACGGTCGGCAAGTGGGGCGCAAATATAGGATTTGTAGGCAAAACCTAAAGTTTTTGCATGTATTATATAACCTTAAACCCCGATTTTGTTAAAGCTATTTGCTTATTTTGACCTCAGCTGAGCCACTAATTAATCGACTTGAATTGTTGTGATTTAAACATCGAAGGTTGGTTGTTATTACATTTCTTTGCCACGTGTACCGTATTAGCCCAACACATTACCTTTCGACTATTCACTATGCTGATGCGCAGGAGATTTTTGCGCTGTTGCAAAGCGAAACTATACACCGCAATCTGTTGCAACTGCCCAGACCTTACACCTTTGCCCATGCGTTGGAGTGGATAGATGACAACAAAGATTTTGAAGAGGGATATCCTTACCCGATGAACTATGCCATCCGGAACCAAGCGGGGCAGTTTTGCGGCACTATTGGTTTTCATTTTATAGACCAAAAAGTGGCCGGCCATTGCGCTATTGGTTATTGGCTTGGGGAGGCGCATTGGGGGCAAGGCATCATGACTGCCGCTATCCAATCTATTATTCATTTAGCGAAAGAAAAGCACGGATTGACCTCGCTGGAGGCCGATGTGTTTGAATGGAATGAGGCGTCTAAACGGGTGCTGTTCAAACATGGGTTTACACCTCAAAGCAGCCTTCAAAAAACAAAACTCGATGGCACGGTGGTGACCGCCCAACGGTTTATAAAAATGGTTTAAGCTTTACCACTGGCACACAATCTTGCCTTGGCTTTTGCGGCCTTCCATGTAGCGGTGTGCCTCGGTGAGGTCTTTGACGGAAAATACTTTCCCCTTCATCGGTTTAAATACTCCGGCTTCGTAGAGCCGCACCACTTCGTTTAAGCAGCGGAGAATGGTGAGTGGTTTTTTGTCGGCTAGTTTCAGCATGTTTACTCCGAGCAAACTCTTGGAGCTCATCATAAATATAGCGGGATGGTAAATGCCAAACTGAATGGCTTTGCCGAGTTGAGAAAACACGTTGTTGCTATCGCTCATGCTCGCTGCGCCATAGCACACAATTCTTCCACCGGCCGTTAGGCAGTTGATGCCTTTGCGAATAAATTCTGCGCCTAGCGCATCGAATATAACGTCTACGCCTTCGCCTTTCGTTAAGTCCATAATCACTTTGTCAAAAGCATGCTTAGACGTGTCAATCACGTGGTGAGCACCTGCTTTTTTTATCGCCTCCACTTTTGATGAGCTGCCGGTGGTGGCTATCACTTCACAGCCTTTGTGCAAAGCAAATTGCAACAGCGCAGAACCCACGCCACCCGCTGCAGAGTGAATAACCACACGGTCGCCCGCAAAAAGCTGCACCATCTCGGCTGCGCAATAATAAGCCGTGCAAAACTGGGTAGTGAGAGAAGCCACTTCAGTGATGTCGGCAGTGTCTGAAATCTTGACGGCTGCGCGGGCATCGGTCGCTACAAATTCGGCATAGCCGCCAAAGCGGGTCATGGCCGTCACGCGGTCGCCCGGTTGCAAATGCGCGACCTCGCCCCCCGTGCTGACTACCTTGCCCACTACATCATAGCCAATCACACTCGGCAGGGGAGGTGCATCGCGATATTGCCCCTTGCGCGCCATGATGTCGGCAAAGTTCAGCCCAAAGCCTTCCACCGCTATCAACACTTCACCGGTTTTGGGTTCGGGCTTGGCGGTTTCTCTCACTTCAAAGGCTTTATCGGCATCTCCGTGTTGCACTACATAAACTGCTTTCATGCTCGGGGTGGTTTAGTTGTCGGCAATATCTTCATTCTAGCCTACAATACAAAAAATGGTAATCGTGCGTGCTAAATCAAAACAGCTTTTTAACTTGGCTACATAAAACAAAGACGTGTATGGCTAAAATAAAATTGTTGGCAATAGATACTCGCGCTCCCAAAAAAATGAGCAAAGAGAACATCAAGAAAGAAACGCAGAAATTGAAATTCAAAATTGAAGAGTTACAAAACTTGATGTATGCCGAAGGGAAACATGCTTTACTTATCATTTTGCAAGGCATGGATGCATCGGGCAAAGATGGTACGATAAAAAATGTGTTTGATGCCGTCAACCCGATGGGCTGCCGAGTGGTGTCGTTCAAAAAGCCAACTGAGTTGGAAATGAAACACGACTTTCTGTGGCGCGTGCACCAACAAGTGCCGGAGAAAGGAATTGTACATATTTTCAACCGTTCACATTACGAAGATGTGCTTATTCAGCGCGTACACAATTGGATAGATGAAAAAACCGTAAAACAACGCTTCAATCACATCAATGACTTTGAACAACTGTTAGTTGAGAGCAACACAGTCGTAGTAAAGTTTTATTTACACATTTCACAAGATGTGCAACTCAAACGTTTGGAAGAACGCATGACCGACATCACTAAAATGTGGAAACACAACGATAATGATTTGAAAGAACGCGAACTTTGGCCGGCCTATATGAAAGCCTATGAAGATGTATTTTTAAACTGTGAAACAGCCGCGCCTTGGACGATAGTTCCAGCCGATCAAAATTGGTATAAAGAATATGTCATCGCCAAACGAGTGGTTGAAGAATTAGAAAAACTAGACATGAAATTTCCCGGATTAAAACCGGCAGAGAAATAGTTAAAACAACACCAATAATATGCTTTTAAGAACTACAGATTTATGTGATTCGCACCCTAGCATGGTGCAGGTGGCCGCCCCCATCGGGTTTAAGGATTATGGCGC
>CANGXE010000013.1 GCA_947457525.1 Bacteroidota bacterium
AAAAAACATGAGTTTACAAGACCTGAAAAAGAAGAAGATCGTATTCGCCACATGGAAACATTGAGCGCACACGTGGGGCCAATTTTTTTGACTTATCCCAAAAACAATTTGATAGATAGCGTTGTGACCAACATCGTCAATAGCGAAACGCCTGTATATGATTTCACTCCCGAAGATGGTGTACGACACACGGTTTGGCTCATGAACAAAGAAGAAGATATTGCACTTGTCACCACAACTTTTAAAGAGCAGATTCCTTTCACTTACATTGCCGATGGTCATCATCGCACGGCCTCAGCCGCCAAATTGGGGCAACGATTAAAAGCCCAAAACCCCAAGCACACCGGAAAAGAAGAATACAATTTTTTCTTATCCGTTCTATTTCCTGATGAGCAGTTGGCCATCATGGATTATAACCGCCTGGTAAAGGATTTGAATGGTCACAGCGAGGAAGAGTTCTTAAATGCCATAGCTGAAAAGTTTGAACTCGCCAAATCAAATCTGGTCGAAGTAAAACCAAACAAGTTGCATCAATTTGGCATGTATCTCAACGGTCAATGGTATCAACTTTCTGCTAAAGCTGAAAATATTAAAACCGACCCGATTGGGGTATTAGATGTCACTATCTTGCAAGAAAATGTGTTAGCGCCATTGCTGGGAATCAACGACCCACGCACCGATAAGCGTATTGATTTTGTGGGAGGAATCAGAGGTTTGCAAGAACTCGAAAGAAGAGTGAACAAGGGCGAAGCAGCTGTGGCATTTGCTTTGTACCCCGTTTCATTAAAACAATTGATGGACATTGCAGACAGCGGAAATGTGATGCCCCCAAAGAGCACTTGGTTTGAACCTAAACTACGCGATGGTTTGTTTTCGCATTTGTTTTAGAAACTAATCAATCCAACGACTTGAAATAGATTTCAGCAACATTTAAATGTGCTTCGCGTTTTTCAGTAGGCATTTTATCGAAGGTATTGACCAACATGCCCAAGCGAGGATTTTGGAGAAAAAAAGTTCTGTGCTCGTGCATAAACCGCCAAAACAATCCGTCCCAAACCGTTTGCCATTCGCCTTTTTTAAAATCACTCATTTTCATAATATAATTGCTACCGCTAATATATGGCTTAGTGGCCATCAAACCCCCATCGGCAAATTGACTCATGCCATAAACATTGGGTACCATGACCCAATCATAAGCATCAATAAACATTTCCATAAACCAACGATAAACCTCTTCTGGATCAAATTCGCAAAGCAACATAAAATTGCCCAACACCATCAACCGCTCAATGTGATGACAATAGCCGGTGGATAAAATTTTCTTAATGGTGGCGTCTATCGGTTCGATGTCAGTAGTACCGTTCCAAAAGGAAGGCGGAATTTTGCGCGTAAATTTCCAATAGTTTTTAGTTCTCTCTTCAGTACCTTTCAACTCATATACTGCTCGAATAAATTCTCGCCAACCGATTATCTGTCGAATAAATCCTTCCAATGAGTTCAACGGAATATCATGGTTTTCGGCAAAACGCAAGGTTTCTTCCACAATAAACTGCGGAGTAAGCAAACCGACATTCAGCATGGGCGTGAGAACACTATGATGCAACACTGATTCTTTATTTACAATCGCATCTTCATATACGCCAAACTCTGCAAACCTTGTAGTTAAGAAGTTATTCAGCCAGAGCTTACTTTCAGCAAAAGTGGTTGGATAGTTAACGGTGATAGAAAGTTGTCCGTAGTTATCGGGGAAAAACTTTTGGGTGTAAGCCACAGCTTCATTGTAAAAACTATTAATCGCTGGAAACTCCACTGTAGGAGGCGTTTCCCCTTTAGGATACTTCAACCTATTTTCATCATCAAATGTCCATTTGCCACCCAACGGTTTTTGCTTTGCGTCCAGCAAAATATTTTGCTTCAACCGCTGATGCTTATAAAAATCGGTTTGAAACATTCGTTTCTTATCAGCAAAGTAGCTCGCCAAATCCTCCGATGAATTAAGAAATAGCTGAGTTGGTTGCTTGGTTAAATGAATGCCACATTGCAGTGTGCCTTTTTGCAAGCGTAGCTCCAACCAATTGTCGGTGGTGTCTACATAAACTATTTCTTTCACACTAATAGCTTGTAAATGCGGAATGAGCTGTCGAACATCCGAAAGCGGATTGTTCGAATCAATATAATTCACCACTGTTTTCTTATCTAACAAATGCTGCTCATAAAACTTCATGCTTGCG
The DNA here is from genome assembly GCA_947457525.1 of Bacteroidota bacterium. Taxonomy (GTDB): domain Bacteria; phylum Bacteroidota; class Bacteroidia; order Chitinophagales; family LD1; genus Bog-950. The sequence goes on from CANGXE010000013.1 coordinate 2,232, forward strand.
CGATGAAAAGCTATTTTCTGTTTATGGAAATTATATTGTTTAAAAAATAGCCATTCCTCTATTAAGTAAACCTCATCACATCCGGTCAGTAAAGACTGTTCAAAAAGTTGGTGGGGGAAAATCAACCCTACTTTACTCATGTTTCGTTTTTAGGTTTATTTGTTCTGCATTTATCGCTGCAATATTTCACCTCCTCCCATACTTTCTCCCATTTTTTCCGCCAAGTAAATGGTCGTTTGCAAACCGGACATTCTTTGGTAGGCAAGTTACTTTTCTTATGCTGTGCCATGACTACTTTTCTTGGCTTTAGTTTTGTGAAGTGATGAACTATTCACGTGTTTCTTCAAAATACGACCGGATTCCATTTTTGCCTCGGGCGATTTCTTCATCCCCCAAACCACATCGCTAGCGGCTTTGCGAGTCTCTTCTAAATCAACAATGGGAGAAGGGTAATCCTTCCCTATCTCTACACCATACAAACTTTGCTCAATAGCGCTCAACTTCCAAGGTTCGTGTATGAGTTCAGCCGGAATATTTTTTAACTCCGGCACCCATTGCTTGATGAACGCGCCTTCATAATCATGTTCCATCGAATTTTTAATAGGATTATAAATCCTCACGGTGTTGATACCCGTCACGCCCGCTTGCATCTGCAACTGAGGATAGTGAATGCCCGGATCGTAATCCAAAAACTGACGTGCCAAGAAGTGTAGCTCGCGCCAATCTTGCCAAAGATTAAAAACGAAAAACGAAACCACCATAGCTCGCATTCTAAAATTGATATAACCGGTAGCTACCAAGCAACGCATACACGCATCAACAATCGGCACACCCGTCTGCCCGGTTTGCCAAGCTTTGATATAAGACTCATTTATTGGTTTCACGATAGCATTATAGGCCTTATTCACATGCTCAAACTCCATGCTACATTCGTCTTCAAACTTTTGAATAAAATGGCAATGCCAATGTAATCGCGACACAAAATTAGACAGTGCTCTTTTATTTGAAGCATTAGGATAAAGCTGCATAGTTATCTTGTAAACCATTCGCATACTGATATTTCCATAAGCTAAATAAGGCGATAAACGACTACATCCTTTTCGACTTAACTTCGGCTTGGAAATATGTTTCGAATAATTAACATACCGATCTTTCAAAAAACTATCCAAGTATTTCCATGCATACGTTTCTCCGCCCGGTTGAAAATTCTTGTCTGGCTTCATGATGAACTCTGGCAGTGCTGCGCCTTTGTTTGCAGTGTACCAAATTTGATCAACTTCCAGAAAATTCCAACGCTCTTCATCCACCAACTTTGGTGGAGCTTGCATGGTTTGCGTCCACAACTTCTGCCAATCCTTTCTCGACTTCAATCGCCTCATTACTCCATTGGTGGGATACTCTTTCCACATTATTTCTTGCAACTTGCAAAACCGCCCGATGGCGATGTCTCTATCATAAGTAAGCCTATTTCCTATCTCTTGATGACTAAAAATTTGTTTAATCGCATAGCGATTAGCTATCTGTTGAAAAACAGTCATTGCCTCTTCATGAAAAATATAAATCATGGTATTAAGCGGTGCAAGCTTTGCTTGCATATCTTGCAAAGACTGATACACAAATCGCCAATGACGCACATCACTATCATCATAGCTCATCACTGATGGTTCAAAACAATAGAGCAATAAAACGGGCAAGCTTTGTCGCTGCGCTTGGTACAACGGTTCATGGTCTGTAAACCGCAGATCTCGTTTAAACCAAACTACAACAATCTCTTGTTTTTCTAAAGTGCTACAGGCCATTTGTCCCTCTTTGCGTAACTCAATCGCTCTTTTAATTCGGTGGTGTAATAAGCATCCAATCCGGCACAAGCCAGTGTATTGGCCTTGTCTAACGCCACAAAACCATCCGCTGAAATAAAACTTTCATCTAATATTATTTGCTCAATGCTTCCGATAACCAACGATGTGCCGTTCAATTCAATATCCATTTTTTGCACCAACTTCATCGCTATTTTGACCGGAGCTTCTTGCACAAAAGGAGCTGCACAGCCCGGTTCATAAACCGCAGTAAATCCGCAAGCGTCAAACTCAGACTGAGTTGGTTCGTACTTGGCCGAAGTTTGATGTGCTTTTACATAATCATCTGCAGAAGGAAAGTTGATGGTATAGTTTCCTGTGTTTAAAATATTATGTAGCGTATGTCGATGACCCACATCGGGGCGGGCAATGAAACCCCAAAATGGAGGATTTGCCCCAATATGAATGAGTGAGTTGAATATTGCCAAATTAATTTGCCCTTCTGACGATACGGTACCGATAAGCACAGCCTGCTTAACTCCTCCTAGCGAATTGATGAGTGTGGCACGGTAACGCGCTTCTAAGTTATTAAAGTCAGTTTTGTCAATAATCATCATCAAGAAGTTTAACGGGGTAAGTAAGACTGAATGTTTTTCCAATAGACAAAAAACGATGGATAATAACCTTCCACTTCTTTCACTATCCAATCTCTCGGTTCTTCCAAACCTCGGTAGCCTTGATTAAGTGGATGCTCTTTATAATAAGTGTTAATCGCATTCAAAGCCAATGAATCAAACGAGCCCACATAAATCTGAAGATTGGGAATGTTTTTAGCCAGTGCAAATATGAATTCAATACATTTTTTACTCACCGGATAAGCCTCAAAAAAGGCAGGCTCCAGCAACAAAACTCTGTTGCCTTTTTCGCCTCGGTGCCACATCGGATCGAGGTTGTGATAGTTGTAAATGAACGTAGGTAAGTCCGATTGGAGTTCGAGCAGTTTACCGCTATGCAATTCGGTAGAGTAGGCAACGCCTGCAGTCTCGCGCAAGGAATTAGGTGGAGTGATCATTTGCTCCAAAGCTTCATAAGTGGTATCTAGGAATGTGTTAGTTTGGTGGGTATGTGTGTGCTTGTTGATGTTCTCTTGGTTGGCATAATATTTTTTATTGCTGTTCGCTCCCGCCACCCATTGCCAACTGCAAGCATTGCTCGCCCAATCGCCATCGAGCAGATGATAATACATCCATCGAGCAGGACCCGACCAATGCGACTTCGCTATGTTGCAAACCACTGATGCGATGTACATTCGGCAATGATTATGCATATAACCTGTGGTATATAATTCTTCAATAGCTTTATCTAAACCTACTATACCGGTTTTGGCGGTCAAAACAGAACTGGGTAAATCATGATTAAAGACTGGTTGTTGCTCTTGTTTGATGGCTAGAGAAACATCCTTTACTTGCGCCACGCGTTGAAAGTAATCGCGCCAACAAAGCTCTTTTACCAGAGGTTCTACACTGCGCAGCGAATAGCCTTTAGCCAAAACACTTTGTAACACTTGTTTAGTACTGATGACACCGCGTGAAATGTAAGGCGAAAGGTAAGTTACCGCTCCGTCAACATAATTTCGCGTGCGACCGTACTGATCGGGATCTATGCTTTCTATGCGTTGTCGAATACTTTCGTAGTCGGTTGGAAAAGTCAAATTCATATTTACTGTTTAGCAGCACTCTGAATTCTTCCTTTAGCTTAAAGCAAGCATAGAAAAGGTAAGAACTCACCAAAGCTCACCCTTATAAACAAATTAATCGGTGTTTGTTTTAGAAAATCCCTAAGTAATGTATCCACCTAGTAGAAAGTCTAACTGAATAAACATGCTACCGAGGTTGGTTCGAAATCTTATTTTCGTGGCTTAAACCCATATTTATCTACTTATGAAATTTGGAACAAAAGCTATCCACGCGGGACTAGAACCCGACCCGAGCACAGGTGCTATCATGACCCCTATTTTCCAGACCTCTACTTACGTACAAGAAATCCCAGGAGTGAACAAGGGGTTTGGTTATGCGCGCGGGAAAAACCCCACTCGCTTAGCCCTCGAAAAAAACCTTGCAGCACTCGAAAATGGTAAGCATGCCATCTGCTTCAGCAGCGGGATGGGCGCAACTGACGCGGTGATGAAACTGCTCCGCCCCGGTGATGAGGTGATAACGGGCGATGATTTATATGGCGGCAGCTATCGTATGTTTACAAAGATTTTCGCGCCTTATGGCATCAAGTTTCATTTCATTAATATGACGGATGCAAACAACATTCGACCATACATCAATGACAAAACAAAGTTGATTTGGATAGAAACACCCACTAACCCAACAATGCAAATTGTAGATATCGAAGCCTGCTCGACTATAGCGAAAGAACACAACTTACTGCTAGCGGTGGATAATACATTCGCTTCGCCATATTTGCAAAATCCGCTCGACTTGGGAGCAGACATCGTGATGCACTCAGTAACGAAATATTTGGGGGGGCACAGCGATGTGGTGATGGGCGCCTTGGTGGTGAATGACGACAAACTACACGAACAGCTTTACTTTATCTTGAACTCGTGCGGAGCTAACCCCGGCCCTATGGATAGTTTCCTGGTATTGCGAGGCATTAAAACACTTCACTTGCGCATGGAACGTCATTGTTACAACGGCAGAAAGATTGCAGAGTTTTTGAAAACTCATCCGCGAATTGAAAAGATATATTGGCCGGGTTTTGAAGACCATCCCAACCACGCCATTGCGAAAAAGCAGATGCGCGATTTTGGCGGCATGATATCGATTGTATTGAAAAATGCAGATGAGCAAGAGACCTATCGTATTGCATCATCGTTTAATGTGTTTTCACTGGCTGAGTCGCTGGGTGGCGTAGAGTCGCTTATCAACCATCCAGCTACAATGACCCACGCTTCAATACCAAAAGAAGAGCGAGAAAAGGTGGGCGTGGTGGTTAACTTGCTTCGCTTGAGTGTGGGTGTGGAAGATGTGGAAGACTTGATAGAAGATTTGGCACAAGTATTGGCCTAAATATAAATACTCTAAGTAAAACAGCATTCCTTTTAAAAAACAAAAACCCCTGACCACAAAGCCAGGGGTTTTTTTATGCACTAAAAAAATGTGTTATAGAATAACGTCTTTCACTTTTATGTCTTGCTTTTGTTTTTTGATGGCTAAAGTTTCTTTATCCAAGATGTTTCTCACCGCACCGTAACGCAAGAAACGTTGACGCACCAACTTCTTGATTTCAGGACCAACCAATTTTGCATAATTAGCCGAAACATCATAGCAGTTTTTGATAATCTGCTCACGGATAGACTTGTAATACTCTTCTTGTGTTTTTTGGTCTTCTGCCGATGGGTAGCTTTTTCCGCTGGCGCTGTCAGTAATCAAATTAACGGGAGGTGCATTGCGCATCAACTCATCCATCACATCGCCTTGGTCTTTAATCAACCAAAGATACTTTTCATCTTTAACAATGGCATCAATAGCGGCTTTGTCACCGATGTTGCCAAATAGGCTTTTGGCTTCGTCCATGCTCAAACGAACAATAGCATCATAAGCTCTGCACTTGTCGCCAAGAGTTACATTACCTGCCTTGTCATATAGTTTAGAGGCTAACATATAGCTACCTTTGCTCATAGTTTGTGCTGCTAATTTTTCGATAGCATCTTCATTCTTTTTCTCGGCATAAGCATCACCCAAACGCATAATCAAATCGTCCGCTTCGCTGTCGCGGTGCTCGGTATAAAGCAACTCGGCATATTTCTGAATACCCGGTTCGTAAGCACCCAACACATAAGCCTCTATGGCTTTGCCGTAGTCACCACGGTTATAATAGATGTCACCTCCTTTGCGGTAACCATCTGCATTCTTCATTTTCAAATAAATCTCAGCGGCTTTAGCTTGGTTCTCTCCGCCTTTGTCGAAATATTCTTTAGCAATCTGCTCAATTTTCACAGCTGCATCGCCTATCAGATAAAAGTCTAAGGCTTTCATGTAGCTGTCAAATCCTCTTTCGTAATATTTATCGCCAATAGCACGAGCACCTTCTTTGGTGGCTTCAGACTTGGCATAAAAATCCATAGCTTTTTTTAGCAACTTTGGCTCTTGTTTGGCATCTGCGGCAAATGCATCCTCCACATAACCCTCAGCCACTTTTTTCAAACCCTCTTTTTTCAACTCTTTGTCGCAGCGAGAATAGTTGCTAGCAGCGTTTACGTAGTCTTTCTTTTCTAAGAACGCATCGCCAATCAACGCATACATTTCGCGTTTCAATCCTCCTTTGGTCCAGCTTTCGATAGCTTTATTAATAAACTCTTGACGTTTGGCCGCATCGGACTGCTCCATGGCTTTTTTGAGGGCTTCATTTCCTTTGTCTACGTCTTTATTTTGCGCATTCACTTGAAGTGAAATCATTATTACACAACAGATTACTGTGAGTAATTTTTTGAAGATTGTTGTATTCATGGGTATAAGTTTTTGAACTAAGTTTCGTATAAAATTAACAACAAGTTTAAATCAACGAAATATTTTTTCGTAGAAATCTAAAAAAAGTCAAAATATCTCCCTTTCAAATTGCAGAAGGAACGATTTTGCTCAGTATTTTTTTGAAAACAGGCTATTCCCCTAAATACTTCGGACGATTAAACACCCAATATTTCTGTAATGGAAAATTAAATCCCAGCGATACCATCAAGTCGATCATCAAACGGCTCCACTTATAATCAAAGCCTATGAACTGAGTGAGTAAATACGTGCCACCTGATTTTAACGCTACACTTCCAATAACCATAAAAACAAAACGTTGTAACTGTTTATCGGTGGGTTCAGCTTTGGCATTAAATGTCCAATATTTGTTTACCGTAAAATTTACCACCGCGCCAATGAACCCACTCAACACAATGGAAACAGGGTAAAACACCCCACATATCTCCGTAAAAAAAAGCATGAACAAATAATCTATCAAACCGCCCGCAAATGCTGAAAACTGTGCTTTAAGAAAAGTTCTCATACTGTTCGGTTATTTTCCTTTCTGCACATTTTCAATCGCATCGCGCTCATTAGCTACTTTAATCAATTTAAGGAAATCAACCGCGTTGAGCGTGATGATAATCAACAAACCAACTACACCAAACCAAAGTAAAAATCCGGGGTAGAAATATTCTATAATCGTAGCCGTAGTTATCATGATGCGCATCTCTGTTGGTCCAAGCGGACTGCCTGCATCAATCAAATATTGATCTGTAACTTTATAGCGTATAATGGCCAAGATGTACATCTGTGCTAAAAAACCCAAGTACAGCATAGCAAACAAAGGAAAGTCTTTTAAGTAAAATAAATAACTAACACAAGTAAGTATAGTAGAAACCCAATCAATACTGATGTCTAAAACCCAACCATACCACTTGCGAGGTTGATTGCGGTAGTAAGCAATTCGTCCATCGAGCGAGTCGCCAAACCATTGGATGGCCATACCGGGAATTATAAAGAATAGCGCTCTACGGTCATAGCTAGCAAAAAAAACTGCCCCAGCGGCCATAATACTTCCCAAAAAACCAATAAAAGAAAGAAAATCAGGAGTGATCCATTTTGGCATAACTTTACATAAAAATTCAATAACGGCAAATTCGGGTTTATGCAAAATGTTTGTTCGCTTACGACCATTCCTAATTCTGTCTTTTGCTTCGTTTGACATGGAGATTTATTTTATGCCGCAAGTAGTTTTAAAATTAAGGTAACAGTTGCGGTACACATGGGTAACAAATTATTCATTAATTGTTAATTTGCAAATATATAAAAAAGACTTACTGATATATTGGCAGTTAGGCATTTGCCTTATGAAAAAAACAAACAATTAAACTTTGATGAATTCACTTTAAATGGCAAAACGCAACGCCTTACAAGTATTTTACTGCGTCTCAAAAATGTAAAAATCAAGAAACACTCCATAACGATTAATTATTGTCACCAGTTCCGCAGCAGTGAGCCGTTCTGCCATTTTTGAAAAGTCTTTAAAAACAGTACAAAATTGCTGAAATATACTTTTGTAAATTTGATTAACCAATCATCTTAATAAGACATGAAATTAAAACAAAACGAACTCAAAGAATTTCTTGATTTTAAGGTTAACCAATATAACACCAAAGCATTTATCACTGATGACCCCATACGAATCCCCCATCAGTTTAGGCTAAAAGAAGATATAGAAATATCTGGCTTCTTGGTTTCCACTATAGCCTGGGGAAATCGAAAGAGTATTATAAAGAGTGGGGAAAAAATGATTGAACTGATGGGAGAATCTCCATATGACTTCGTTATGACAGCAAGTCCTAAGCAGATTGAAAGACTTGAAGGTTTTGTTCACAGGACTTTTAATGGAGCTGACTTTGCTACCTTCATAAAAGCAATTAGGAATCTTTATAAAAAACATGGTGGCTTTGAAAATGTATTTGCAAAATGTGCTAGGCCAGATAGTCTACAACCAGCTATACATGAATTCAAAAAGATATTTTTTACCATTACACATGATGATAGAACAGAAAAACATGTTTCTGACCCTTATAAAAACTCTGCGGCAAAAAAGATTAATATGTGGCTTAGGTGGATGGTGCGCAAAGATAAAACTGGAGTTGACTTCGGACTTTGGAAATCTATCTCCCCCTCGCAACTATCTTGTCCCTTGGATGTACATTCTGGAAACGTAGCTAGAAAGCTTGGGCTATTAAAACGAAATCAGAACGATGCAAAGGCTTTAGCTGAATTAGATTTGTCTTTACGAAGGCTTGACCATATAGACCCTGTAAAATATGACTTTGCTTTGTTCGGTCTGGGGGTTTTTGAAAAATTTTAAGAGAACAACCTCTTTATCAATCCAACCAAACTAAAACTGGTTCTATTGTATACTCGATTGTAAGCTGCCTTCTTTGGATTGGTCAACCAACCCCACCCTCTCGGTGCTCTCAGACCCAGAGCATTTTTTGTGATGCGCTTCGGAGATGTCCTGGCGGCAATCATTTTCTTTAGAGAGGGTTTTCTAAATCCGAATTTCATGTCTTAGAAATTTGATGCACTAATTGCTTTCAATGGATTTTCACCCCGTTTAATTTTAACTGATATTTCCTCAAAGTTCATAGCACTAACCCCTAACGCTCTATCTACTACTTCCTGACTACAGGTCTTATGCCATGCGAATATTTTATTTTCTATGAGCCAATCCACCTCCCATAAAACACCGCCATACCTTAAAACAATAACAAAATCCTTAGAGCTGTTTAGGGCTCCATCATAAGATGTACCATTAGAAATCAAATTTTCGATGTCAAACTCATCTTCATTCATCTTGCTGATTGATAATAGCTCATCGTCTTCCTGTATCTCGCAGTCGGTAAAATAATTACGGAACGCAGCCAGTCCTCCAAGGTATTTTTGCTCGATGACTTTCTTGGGGATAACAAGGTTGGCTAATTCTATGTAGATGGGCATATTATATCTGAATTTATATTAATCTAAGATTCTGGTTATTAAATCAAATGTTTTATGAAGTTCCAATTACAATCATTTTGCTTAAAGATGATTTGCGGAATCCGAATTTCATGAGTTTAATATAGATTTTTTATTTCAATAAAAAACGGGGAGCAAAACTCCCCGTCCTTTTTCCTACTTACCTCCATTGGGTGGATTGTTTCCTCTTCCACCGCCTGAAGGATTGCCAGTGGTGCTTGGAGCATTCACAGGCTTTGAACCTTTTGCCATAATGTTTGATTTTATAGTTAACGCCTACTCTATTTGCTTTTCGGCAATTCGCACTCATTGTTTTTTAATGAACAATTGAGTTAAACCATTTGTCAATTAAGAACCTGGATATAGTAGTTCTGTTTTTTGATGATATGTGTAAGCACAGTACAGTAGAATGCTCGGATTAGCTTACCATCCTTTACTGTAAGGCACAGGTTCGGCATATCCATATCAATGGGAAATGAAAGTTTATTCCTTCTAAGCCATTGGTATCGAGCAATGATGATAATACTGCAATTCAGATATTTCTTTTTAGCAGATGTTATAGCACGATTTATAGCTTTTTGGTCGGGAGCAATCTTTGATGCTTTGCGTTCATTATTTGCAGAAATTTTGAAATTTTTTGTATCCATGTTTTTAGATTTTAACTGGTTCTGTCATTATTTGAACAAGCATGCCAACATCTGCCTTCGCAGTCATGCCAACAGTCCTGATGTTGACCTCTGAGCATTTTCTCTCCGAATTCTTGCTCATAAAGCACAGTGGTATTTTCAAATGAATTGATAAGATTTTTCTTATCGTTATCACCACGCAAGCCGAAGTATGGGAAATGGTGAAAGTATCCGCCAAATACCTTTTCGCTGTCTTTGTGGTATGCACGTGTATCCAATATGTGATAGTGCCACATGGTATCTATAATATCAGTTGGCACGATAGCAGATTTCAGAAATTTTTTGTTCAAATGCAAAAAGCGTTTGTATTCCACCTCAGCATCATCACATTGTTCTTTCGTCCACCCCTCACCCTCATCTGGTAAAGACATTTTCATTTTAATCATTTCTAGGTCAATCGCTGCAATTTCAGGATTGATACCTTTTTGGTTAATCAGCCATGAAACTCGTTCTGAGCTGATGGGCGCTGGTGTAAGCAGCTGGGTTTTAATGGTTGTTTCCATCTTTTTGGTTTTTAGTTGTTATTAAATGTTTATTGTGCTTTGTTTAAGCCAGTATCGGGTTAGCCACCTATTGGACTTTTCAGGAAATCCATCCCTGCCGTGTAGCATTCGGTGATTATCAATTATCAGTAAATCTCCCTCTGAAAGCATCACATTTATTGGTTCCGTGTTCTCAAGTAATTCTTCAAATTGCTGGAGTGCTTTATGCGTTTTTATATCTGAAGGGTTATTTACAAGCCATTTTGCGTAATAAACCGATGGAGCACGCTCGTCAAAAGAGAGCAGCGGTAGACTTAATTTGTCTGAGTAAAAAATCTGATGAGTTCTGACTAAAACATATTGTAATTGCGATAGAGCATTGGGTGACATTGCATCTATAACATCTACGGTATCTAATAACAAACTTGTTCCTCCAAGTGATGACTGACTATTGCAAAACCAGGCAATGTATTTTGCCGAGTAGTGGTCGGTATGAAAACCCATAGGCTTGTTAGAAGCCAACAGTCTAGTGCTTTTAGGATTTTCTCTAATTTCTGTTTGCTGAATTACCTCGCCAAATTGATTCAGTATCTTTTCCTTGTTTTTATACTCACTCCATTTTAAATGTATAAATCCAGTTTGCGAAATTTTGGCTTTTAAGTTCTCGTCTTTAATAATTGTACTTTGCATATTGTTCATTTATGAAGCAAACATGCAGGACAGTAAACTAGAAGAATAATATCGGGGAATAATTTACCCCTTTAGGTAATAAGTGCGGATTTTTGAGGGATAAGTGCGGATTAAGAGCGGAATGCTTGTGTTATGGTTGGCTGAAACCCTTCAGATATATTAAGTTTTCTTTCAACTTTATTGCCCCCATTGTCAATGCAATCAACCCATATTTCAGTGGAAGAACGCTCTGTGATTCTGCTTTTGTTTACTCGTTCACTTCCATTGATTTTTAAGAAAACAGTTTCTGTATCCCATTCATCTATTTTCTTCAAAGCGAAATTGACAAGTATTCCTGGTGGTCTATTATCAAAATAAATTTCAAGGTTACCAGATGATACACCTTCGGTTTTAAGATACACAATACTATCTGTATCTATCATTTTAGAAGCCTCGCCTGAAAGTTTAAGCTCAATACTTCTCTTTCTTTTCTTATCTACAACTCTATCAATAAATTTTGGAAGTATTGCCTGAATCTTGGCTGTAGTTGCTGTTTTAGTTAGTATTTCTGCTATAACTTCAGGGTTGAGATTTAGCTCAACATAACGGTCTAAATAATCTTTCATGTTACCACTTACAAACAAAGTAGGAAGCTTTAAGAAATTTGCCACATCCATACCGTTCATATTGTCACCAGGCAACTCAATATCAACTACTATAGCATCTGGTTTTTCAGTATTAACTTTTTGAATAAAATCATCTGACTTTATGGCAATTGCGACAACTTCAACCAAGCCAGTTTTTTCTAAATTCCTTTTAAGTTCTTGTAATAGACTTAGGGTATCTTCTAGTATTGCTATTTTAATCTTACTCATTTTTAGAATTGTATCATAA
>CANGXE010000014.1 GCA_947457525.1 Bacteroidota bacterium
CGGTGCCCACTCTTCGATTTCATCGGCTATCAAACAGTTTTCGTTGTTTACTGCGTGCTCAGATATGCCTTGCGGGGAGCAAACTTGCGGAATTTGACAGAGCAAAAACTCTTGGTGTTTCATGCCTATTTTGCCGGTGTTACCAAAGCTTTTGACCGTAAAAGGCGAGATGCCGATGTCAAAACTTTGAATAAGCTCTTCATAGTTTTTCCCATAGCGATGGTATTCAATTTCAGCACCGGGTATATCTATTGCAACATTCTGTCGGCAGATAATGATGAATTTAAAGGGATATTTTGCTGCCACTTTTTGCAATTCTTTTTCAATATCTTTTACATAGTCAAAATTATATGGGCTGCCCATCCAACCGATTACAAACTTATCTTTTTGCTCCCAGCTGATTCTGAGTTTGTAATCATCTTCGATAACCGTATAGTTAAATCGAAAAACCTTTTCCTTAAAAATTGGGCGGTAGAAATTATACAAACCTTCATAAGCTACAGTAATTCTATCCGCTTGCCCAAAAATATCCATGATTAAGTTAGGATTTCCTTCGTAGTCTGTTCCATCAGTGCTGTCAATAACAAAGTAGGGTACCATTTTTTTGATAGCGCGTTCCCAAAACGCATCTTTTGACGGATAGTAAGGCAAAAACCAACGATCTACCCACACCACATCATATTTTCGCAAGGCTAAAAGTTGTGGAAATCTACGGAGCAATATTTTGATATAGAACCAATAGCGAATGGTCCAAGAGTTGCCCTCATACTCATTTACCTTTTCGGCCATGGTGCCCACATAGAAATTGTCGAATTTAATCCCCTCTTTCTCGAAATATCCTTTCCATTTGCCTAAGCGCGTAAAGCTTGCAGAAGGGAAGTCGTATGGCCAAAACCAAACTGCCGCTATGGATTTGATTTGATCAGGTTTTTTGCCCGAAAATTTAAAGATTGTAGTATATAGTCGAATGAAATTTTTGATCAAAAACAACAAAATCAAAAAAACAAGGTAGACCGGTTTACGGGTATAGAAATCAAGCTTACTACTTTGTTGGGTAGCCATACGAAGGAAATAAAACTAGTTTAACGGTTAATAGTGATTTACACAACAACTCTAATTACTGTTTAGCTACCTGTTCGCTAATCCATTTAAAGGTTCGCTCCATGCCTTCTCTCAGCGGACGCGAAGGTTGCCATCCAAGTTTTTCTCCGATTAGTTTATTGTCTGAGTTTCTGCCACGCACACCAGTTGGGCCGGGGATGTTGTTGATGGAAATGTTTTTGCTCGATATCTCAATGACCATTTTAGCTAAATCATTGATGGAAATCATTTCTTCGGAACCTATATTTACCGGACCCGAAAAATCAGATTCTACCAATCTGCGAACGGCTTCAACACACTCATCAACATATAAAAACGAGCGAGTTTGTTTGCCATCGCCCCATATCTCAATGGATTCACCTTCTTTTGCCATAGCTACTTTACGGCAAACTGCAGCCGGAGCTTTTTCTTTGCCACCTTGCCAGGTGCCTTCAATGCCAAAGATATTATGAAAACGAGCTACTCGTGCCTGCAAACCATAGTTTCGTTGAAAAGCTAAAAACAAACGTTCGCTGAATAATTTTTCCCAACCATACTCACTATCCGGGTTGGCAGGATAAGCAGAATCTTCGTTGCATTTTGGGTTGTCCGGATCCATTTGATTGTGTTCAGGATACATACAAGCCGAAGAGGAATAAAACACTTTCCCCACTTTATGTTTTACGCAAAGCTCCACGATATTGATATTAATAAGCACAGAATTGTGCATCACGTTTGCATCGTTTTCACCGGTGAAAATATAGCCGGCACCACCCATATCTGCAGCTAGTTGGTAAACTTGGTCAAAATTTTGGTCCAATACTCTACGGCAAACCTCTTGTTCGCGCAAATCGCCAATGATAAAATCGTCTGCCCCGGTTGGTGAAAATTCCGGATTTTTTAAATCAGCACCACGTACCCAAAATCCTTCACTTTTTAATTTATTTACTAAATGGCTGCCGATGAACCCCCCGGCACCTAATACTAAGGCTTTTTTACTTGTCATATTTATTAATTGAGATGATTAAGATGGAACAAAAATATAAATTTGCGGTGCTTTTTGTTTAGATAAACAAACTGAAAAATAAATTAAGTTACAACGTGCGTTTCAATGTCAAACATATCAATAGTAATACCATCCTATAATCGTGCCGGAGTTATAGGCCATACACTTCAATCTTTGATAGATCAAACTTATCAAGACTGGGAGTGTATAATAGTAGATGATGGCTCAACAGACGGCACACTTGAGGTTATTCAAACTTTTGTAAAACAAGATAATCGGTTTAGTTTCTACAAAAGAGATCGTTTGCCTAAAGGAGCGCCAACTTGTAGAAATATAGGCTGGAGAAGAGCTAAAGCGGACAAAATTATATTTCTAGACTCAGATGATTTGTTTTTGCCTTGGGCAATTGAAGAAAGGATGGCGCTAACGTATAGGAACAACAACTTAGATTTATGTGTTTTTCAATCGCTTGATCTTTTTTCAGAAAGTCCACCAAGGTTTAGAGGTAATCCTAAACTTAAAGATTACCTCGCTGCGTTTTTGACCTTCCAAACCACCTTTCAAACCACGAGTTTAGTATGGAAAAAAGAATTATTGGTTAAGCTTAATGGCTGGTGGGAGGGAAACATGAGGTGGGACGATCCGGAGATACACAGCAGAGCACTTGCGTCAGGGGCATCACTCAAGTGGGTATCAGAAATTCCCGATACGTTGATTAGAAATGGGAATATTGACCAGTTTAAGATTACTGACTTAGGTAAAATCTATAGCTTGTATACCCAAAAAATAGACACCTATATTTTTGTGTACAATCAACTTGAAGAGAGTTACAAGAAGTTGTTTAGCAAAAGCATTAAAAGTGAAATCTGGTCATTTATCGCATACCTTAGCCGTCAACAAATTAATGAAATCGCTAATAAACTGTCTGAAGCTAATGTACTTGATGCTAACGAAACAAATCACTATAAATCGACAGGAGCATTGTATTCATGGGTTAAAAATATTCCTATTTTAAGAAGCATTGTTTTTCGCTTTTTGATAAAAACGAATATAACTGCGCCAGAGAAATACACTCCATATGAAGACAATATTGCTTGGAAGGCATTTCAAACTAAGTTAAATCTATATTACAATGGCAATTTGCCCGAGTCTATGTCTGTGTTTAATCTTTTAAAATAGCGATTCTTTAAGAAAAAGAGCAAACATTTGTTTAGGTAGATCAGTTTGCTAAAGTCAAAAAAACCAATCTCTGTTTTGAAGTAGTAAAGGTATGCTTCTCTAAAGAACTTTGAGTAGCCGGATTTCACCGCTAAGAAAAGTAATGCATCTGCATCTTTACTCAATCTTTCTTTGATTTTTTTTGCAATTTCAACATCTCCTTTTTGCAAATAATAGCTTAACAAAAATGTGTAAGTAGATATATTATTTCTTTTTTGTGTAAATTCATTGACCATACTCCAAACCCCACCTTGGTGTTTTCTGTAAGCACCCATCACATCAGCCATGTAATTATACTTGCCATATTGACCTATCAGCGATGTGAGGAAAGTGTCCCCATTTTTTACCAAACTGGCTTTTTCGACATATTCATTGAGCACGGGCTTGGCCCTAAACACCATACTTAATGTGGGGATTAGAAAACCAAGTTTTAACTCTTCTGAAGAGGCGTCTCTTTTGTACTCTCTACCCAGATAAGAATCAGCTATAGTTTTAGTATGCTCATCTACAAAAATAACATCGTGTCCAGTAATCACATACTCTGGATTTTTTTCTAAAAAATCTACTTGTTTTTGAAGTTTGTAAGGGTCTGTCCAATAATCATCGCCATCACACAAAGCGACATATTTACCCTTACATTGTTCCAGTGCCCATATAAAATTTGGCATCATGCCCTTATTGTAGGTATGTCTTGTATATTTAATTCTGTACCCATAAGGGTGATTAGCAATTAATTCATTTACAATATCGGGCGTGTGGTCAGGGGATAGGTCATCGGCCACTATCAACTCTAATTCAAAATCACCTATTTGTTCTATTACAGACAACACGGCAGCCCTTATAAACTGTTCGTGCTTGTAGGTGACCATCACTACTGATACTGTAATGTTTGACATATCAGAAAGATAAAGGCTCTAATTGTTTGATGATTTTAGCTGGCATGCCCACTACAAGCGAGTTGTCGGGTACATCTTTAGTGACTACAGCTCCGGCCCCTACAATTACATTTTCGCCCAATGTTACATGAGGTATCAAAATTGCATTTGTGCCTAACAAGCTATAATTGCCTATTTTGCAATTTCCCGAAACATTGACACCGGGAGATAGCTCAACGAAATCACCCAAAACAGTATCGTGTCCAATTGTACAATTTAGATTTAATAAGCAGCCTTTAGATAGTTTTATGTCTGCTGTTACAACGGACCCTGTCATGATGTTGCATCCGTCTTCTACGGTGTTGCCAAATTTCCCTACGCTTGCTCTGGGGCTAATGGTTGAAGAAAACTGACCGCCAATATCGCTAAACTTGGCATAAAGTTTTTTTCGCAATGCAGGATTGCCAGTACCGATGGTAAAACGGGGGTCTGTGTTTTGAAGAAAATATTGTGCTGCTGAAATATTATTTAATATTGGAAATCTACCAAACATGGTTTCCGGCAAGCTAGGAGTTACATCATCGTAAAACACTACGTTGTTTAGGTCGTCTAACTGTCCTAAAATTTCTAGTACCTCTTTCGCAAAACCTTTGGCTCCAATGATTAGCATGCTTCTGTATTTATAATAGAAACTATTTGTTTTAACTTATCTTCTTCTATTCCAACATAAAGTGGCAAACACAATATTATTGACGCAATTTTTTCGGAAATTGGCATTGCCGCCCCATTGGTGTAGTTAATTGTATTTAAAGAAGGATAAAAGTATCTTCTAGGAAATACCTCAGTAGCTATCAAGGCTGCCTGAACTTTGAGTAAACTATGTTCAGTTTGAAAAATAACCGGGTAATAACTGTAATTCCATTTAGTATCTTCTCTTAATTTGAGCTTTAAAATTTTAGCAAAATCCAAATTTTGGTTGTAAAAAGACACTACTTTCTGCCGACTTAGAATTATATCCTCCATATAAGGAAAAACTGCTAAACCCATGGCGGCTTGAAGTTCAGAAATTTTGGCGTTTATGCCTAGTCCATGAAAGTCTAAGGGGCCATTGTGACCAAAATTGTGGCTATAGAAAATCTTGTTGAATAATTCGGGATCATTGCAAAAAATAGCACCTCCTTCGCCTGTGTGGAAGAGTTTGGTAGCATGAAAACTGCAAGTGCTCACATCGCCATAGTCAAAAATGCTTTTGCCTTGGTAAGTTACTCCAAAACAATGTGCGGCATCGTAGATGACTTTCAAATTATATTTTCTGGCAATTGCATCGATGACTTCAATATTGCAGGGATTACCAAACACGTGCGTAGCCAAAATGCAGGTTGTTTTTTCAGTAATGGCTGCTTCAATTTTTGTTTCGTCAATGGTCAAATATTCAGGGTGAATGTCAACAAACACTGGCGTGCAGTTTTCCCAAACAATAGCCGCAGTGGTAGCTACATAGCTAAAAGGTGTGGTGATGACTTCGCCACCATTGCCCAATAATTTCAGCGCGATTTGGAGCGGAATGGTGCCATTATTCATGATAAGAACATTGTTCACTCCCAAATAAGTCATCAATTTGGCCTCTAATTCTTTGACTAATTCACCACGGTTAGTTAACCAATGGTTGTCGTATGCACGTTGTACTTGTGCAGTATATTCTTCAATGGGAGGCAAAAACGTCTTAGTAACCGGTATCATCTATTTCTTTGGAACAAATTTAGTAATTATCATATCTTTCAATTCATGAATAGTTTCTTGTTCGAACCAATAGCATAGGGTGGAATAGAGAATTAAAAATAAAGGGGTAATAAAAAATATCTTTGACCACCACCCGGCAATAAACTCATCAACATTAAAGCAGATAAAGATGGTTACTAGGCCAGCGAATAAAAATTTATATACTAATTTTAGTTGATCTAGAACGGATAGATTAATCAATGTTTTGGAGTATTGAGCATTTAAGAAATAAGCCGCTAGAGATATAAAAATGGTTCCGGAAACAAAATAAAGCATACCTAATTTGAATGAAGCCAGTAATATTAAAACAATTAAAATCTTCTTAAATATTTCTAATCTAAAAAAGAGATCTGATCTGCCTTTGATTAGAATAAGAGATAGATTGATTACATGAAGCGGAAATAGAATTGCAGCTGTGCACAAAATTTGAAGAAGTTGAACTGCTGGCAGCCACTTTTCGGTAATAGATACAATAATTAAAGGTTTGGCTAAGATGACCAATAAAAGCATAACGGGCGTGTTTATAAAAATAGCTAGTTTGATTACTTTTTTAAACAAGTTTCGCATGCGAAGTTCATCATTCTGCACGGCCGCTAGCGCGGGGGCTACCACGGCCATTAGCGGGTTGGTAATATTATTGGCCGCTATGTTTTTATAGTTATCGGCTCGTGCGAAATAACCTAAGTCAGCCGGAGCATATAATTTACCTATTATGATTGGGTAGATGTTCTCAAAAAAAGAGTTTAATAACCCAGATAGGCTGAGTTTATAGCTAAATGAAAATAGTTTGATAAATATAGGTCTTGAAAAATTTAGCACAAAGGGATTGTAGCCTGATTTAAGGGTGGTAACAGACATCACTAAGATGCTGTTCAGCAGCGTTTGAGTAATGAGCGCCCAGATGCCATAGCCATTATAAGCCATAAAAAGCCCAACAGTACCGGAAATCAATATGGCCGGAAAGTTGATGACGGCCATTTTTTTAAACTTCAACTCTCTCGATAAAATAACTTTGGGTACCAAACTCATGGCATTGATCACAAATCCCCAAGACATAACCCGAATGACCAGTATCAATTTATCTTGGTTATAAAAATTGGCAATTTGTGGTGCTAGTAAAGTAAATAACAGACAAAGCAACAAGGCAACTGTCACATTAAAAACAAAAACAGTATTGTAAAATAAGGTGTTTGTATTTTTTTCTCGAACCAAGGCAGTAGACATGCCGCTATCTATAACCGAAGAGCTTATGGCAGTAAATATGGTTATGGTGGCTATTAAACCATACTCGTGTGGCGCAATCACTCGGGCTAAGAAAATGCCAATCATAAACGAAGCTGCTTGCGAGCCAATGTCGCCTGCAAATTTCCATATTATGGCGTCAAATGATTTCTGTTTTAAGTTTTCCATTTACAATGAAATACGATAAACTAGGACAAATAAATACTCTTTTTGGGGCAGCAAGAAAATATTTTATTCTTACAAACAGTCAACCATTTTGGTAAATGTTGGTTCGGACAAATGGTTTTGAGATATTAAATTGAAATCAAAATGTAATTGCTAAACATCAATGTACAGAGAAAATACATAATAAATTACAGATAAATATTTTTTTGATTTTTGATTAATGAATGCTCTGCTAAATAAAGGAATCATATTTTTAAGCCATGAAAAACTTTGCGATTATTGGCGCAGCCGGTTATATAGCACCAAGACACTTTAGAGCAATAAAAGATAGTGGAAATAATCTTGTTGCTGCTATGGATGTTTTTGATAGTGTTGGTATTTTAGATAGTTATTTTCCTGAATGCGCTTTCTTTACCGAGTTTGAACGCTTTGATCGCCATTTAGATTTATATTCAAGAAGCGGAAAAAAGTTAGATTACCTTACAGTATGTACACCCAATTATTTGCACGATTCGCATGTTCGTTTTGGATTAAAACATGGAGCTGATGTAATTTGTGAAAAACCGATTGTGCTAAATCCCTGGAATGTTAATCGGCTACTAGAAGTAGAAAAAGAAACGGGTAGGAAAGTATACACCATTTTGCAATTGCGATTGCATCCAGCTATTAAGGCACTCAAGAAGAAAGTAGAAGAAAGCGGTAATAAGGTTTACGAATTTGATCTGACATACATCACCTCTCGAGGTAGTTGGTATTACACCAGTTGGAAAGGGGATAATCAAAAGTCAGGGGGCATTGCTACAAACATTGGTGTTCATTTTTTTGACATGCTCAGTTGGATATTTGGTGGGTTGAAACAAAATGTGGTACATCTGCACGAACACGATCGAGCAGCAGGTTATCTGGAGTTTGACAAAGCAAAAGTGAAATGGTTTTTGAGTATTGACATCAATAGTATACCCGAGTCTCTTAGAAACGAAGGTAAACGCACTTATCGCTCTATGGAAATAGATGGCGAGCAAATAGAATTTAGCGATGGGTTCACTGATCTACACACCGAAAGCTATGCTAGGATTTTGGCTGGAGATGGGTTTGGATTGGACGAAGCGGTAAAGTCAATTGAAATCGTACAACAAATTCGGCAATCAACACCGATCGGAAAACAAGGAAGCTATCATTCTTTTGTTAATTTGCCCTTGACCACACACCCTTTTTATAAATACCAAAATTAGTTTCGTCTTTTTATGTGTGGTATAGCCGGTTTTTTTAAACAATCTAATCAAGATATTTCATCTTATCTTAACAGTGCAATTGTAGTGCTAAACAAACGTGGGCCAGATTTTGCCACTACAAAAATATTGGACAATCTAGTCGGGTTTGCCCATGCTCGATTATCCATTATTGACACCTCGGCAGTAGCGCATCAGCCCATGGCCGATGCTTCCGGGCGATATACGATTGTGTTCAATGGCGAGATATTTAATTACAGAGAGTTGCGTCAAACGTATTTGCAGAATGTGGTTTTTTCGAGCTCTTCGGACACCGAGGTTTTGCTGAATTTATATATTAAACTTGGCAAAGAGTGTCTGCGTCTATTAAATGGCTTCTTTGCTTTTGCTGTTTATGACAATGAGCTAAAAAGAATGTTTCTTGCCCGAGATAGATATGGAATAAAACCTTTGGTTTATTATACAGACGGCAATCATTTTTATTTTGCATCAGAGCTGAAAGCCCTACTTCAATTTGACATTAAACGCGAGATAGATTTTGATACACTAGGTTTGTATTTACAGTTGAACTATGTGCCCGGCACAATGAGTATGCTCAAAGGGGTGTCAAAACTAAAGCCTGGCCATTACCTAGAGTTCGATCAACAAATAAAATTGGAAGAGCAGACTTACTATCAGGTACCTTTTCGTGCTGGCCAAAAAATAGAAGCAGCTAATCTTGATTATGCAGCCGCTAAAGTTCAGTTGCGAAAACTCATTGAGGCGGCTGTGGAGCGCAGGTTGATAGCTGATGTTCCCTTAGGTTCATTTTTGAGTGGTGGCATAGACTCTTCCATTGTTACCGCCTGCGCGGTTAAGCATGCCGCTAATTTAAACACGTTTTCAATTGGTTTTAAGGACGAGCCTTATTTTGATGAAACCAAGTACGCTAATCTCGTTGCCAAAAAGTTTAAAACGAATCATACCGTTTTTTCTATATCCAACGATGAGATGTTTTCAAACATTTTTTCCATTTTGGATTACATAGATGAGCCATTTGCGGACTCCTCAGCGATTGCAGTTTATATACTCAGCCAAAAGACAAGACAGAAAGTGACCGTGGCACTCTCTGGCGATGGAGGCGATGAATTATTTGGTGGCTATAACAAGCACGTAGCCGAGTTTAGAATTAGGCAAAACAGTTTAACCAATAGTCTGCTCCGCCCAGCCTTGCCTTTTTTTCGTCTCTTGCCCAAGTCGCGGCACTCTAAATTTGGAAATCTATTTAGACAAATGGAGCGATACAGTGAAGGTTTAGGCATGAGTAGGCAAGAAAGATATTGGCGGTGGTGTACATTGACAACACAAAAAGACGCACTAGTATTATTGAAAAAAGAAATAGGATACAGTGAGGCTAATATAAATTCGAGAAAAAAATTTGTGTTAGATAACATCACAGAAAATGGTGATCTCAATGATGTATTACTAGCCGATACAAAGATGGTTTTACCAAATGATATGTTAACTAAAGTTGACTTGATGAGTATGGCCAATAGCCTTGAAGTTCGAGTGCCTCTATTAGATTATACCGTGGTGGACTTTGCGTTTTCCCTACCTGTTTTCTACAAGACATCTGCTACCTCTGGCAAAAAAATACTTAAAGAAGCATTTGCAGACGAACTGCCATATGAGTTGTTCAATCGCCCTAAGCATGGCTTTGAAGTGCCGCTGCTAAAATGGATGAAAACGGGTTTAAATACATTGATCGAGCAAGAATTATTAAGCGATGAGTTTGTTCAACAACAAAATATTTTTGACGTCACAGAGATAAAGAAACTGAAATTGCGTATGTATAGCAATAGTCCCGGTGACGTACACGCTACACTTTGGGGGCTTTTGGTGTTTCAATATTGGTATAAGAAATACATAATCTAGTATTTTAAACAGTATCATACAATTGGTTGAAAAGCATTGTGCTGCAACACACATAGATTATACTTCTTTATGACTGAAATATTGATTGTATGCCTCGGGTACTTAGAATAATAAACAGACTAAATTTAGGCGGTCCTACTTTTAACGCAGCTTATCTGACAAAATATTTAGCGCCTGATTTTGATACGCTTTTGGTGTCAGGTATGAAAGATGCTGCAGAAGAAAGCTCCGAATTTATTGTTAAAAACTTAGACTTACACCCCGTGTATATGCCCGAAATGTATCGTGAACTCAATCCTTTTCGCGACTACAAATCGTACTATAAGCTACGCAAAATCATTGATGAATTTAAGCCGGATATCGTACACACACACGCTGCAAAGGCCGGAGCTGTGGGGCGTTTGGCCGCTATCCACAGTGGTGTGCCGGTCATATTGCATACTTTTCA
The DNA here is from genome assembly GCA_947457525.1 of Bacteroidota bacterium. Taxonomy (GTDB): domain Bacteria; phylum Bacteroidota; class Bacteroidia; order Chitinophagales; family LD1; genus Bog-950. The sequence goes on from CANGXE010000014.1 coordinate 10,957, forward strand.
TGGCCATGTTTTTCATTCATATTTTGGCAGTGTCAAAACTCGAATGTTTTTGGAGATTGAACGTTATTTAGCTAAACGAACCACGAAAATCATTGCCCTAAGTGAGTTGCAACGCAATGAGCTGGTTAATGACTTTAAAATAGCTCCCCAAGATAAATTTGCTATAGTTCCTCTGGGTTTTGACCTCAATAAATTTGAAACAGATAAAGACCAAAAACGCAAAAAATTTAGGAAAGAATACAATGTTGCAGATGACGAGATAGCTATTGGCATAATTGGTCGGCTAGTGCCTATCAAGAACCACGAACTTTTTCTTCAAGCATTGGCAATTATCAAACGAAAAACAACTACTAAGATTCGTGTATTTATAATAGGCGATGGGGAACAGCGCTCTAATATTGAAACATTAGCCAAAACATTAAATTTGCCATTCAATAACAATAATTTGGCCGAACCCAACTTTTTGACGTTTACAAGTTGGATTAAAGATATAGATGTATCAAATGCCGGTTTGGACATTATTGCTTTAACTTCTAAGAACGAAGGCACTCCTGTAAGTTTGATTGAAGCACAAGCATCCGGCAAGCCGATTGTATCTACAGCAGTTGGTGGTATTGAAAACATTGTTTTGCCTAATATTACCGCCTTACTTTCTGGAAAGGAGGACGTTGATGGGTTTGCACAAAATCTACTTTTGCTTATTGAAAATGATAAACTTAGAGCTAAAATGTCCAAAGCCGGAAGTGATTTTGTAAGAGAAAAATTTAGCTATCTGAGGTTGTGTAAGGACATGAAAGATTTGTATATCTTACTAATTTCGCAAAAAAACCCAACTAAATAGTAGGAAACAATTTTAATTTTATCTTTGATTTTTGATAAAACCTATGATGAGAACCATCTTTAGCAGTGTCGTTTATCTGTCTTTTCTATTTTTATTTAATTCATGCAATTCGCTCGTTCCTAGCGTAATGTTTAAGCAAAAGGACTACCAATACTTTGAACTAGCGCAAAAAAAGTTGGAGGAATATGTAATTGTTTCCGGTGACCTATTAAGTCTGCAAATTTTTTCTCGTGATGGATTTAAACTGTTAGACATGATAGTGACCGAAGAAAGCAAGTTGGTACAAGGTGCTTCTGAAGTAAGACAAACTTATTTAGTAGATGAAGAGGGCTTTGTGAATTTTCCAATCATAGGCGAATTGTTTGTGAGAGGGTACACAGAAACTCAGCTCAAAACAATACTTGGTGAAAAATTATCCAACTTATATATTGATCCATACGTAGTAGTCAGAGTCGAAAATAGACGAGCTATAGTTTTTAAAGCTGCAGCGTTATCCTTAGGAGTAGGAGGAGTAGCGGCTGGAGGGGCTACAATTGTTAATTTGAATGCTTCTCCCACATCTATTATTGAGGTTATCGCAAAGGCAGGAGGCTTAGCCTCAACAAGTAGATCAAATAAAATTAAAGTGATTAGGGGAGATTTGAAAAATCCACAGGTGATAGAAGTTAATCTATCAACAATAGAAGGTGTTCGCAAATCCGCAATGGATGTTATGCCCAATGACATTATATATATTGACACCAGAAAAAACATAGCAAGAAATATTTTGACAGATGCCAGTCCATTTATTGCATTAACTACAAGTGTCACTAGCCTTATCTTCATAATCAGGTCGCTTGGAAAATTTTAATTCAGACAGTAAGGAAATAAAAGAGAATAGCCCGGTTGACGACTTCAACCTAGGTTTGCTGATTTATTTATTTAGCCGATCTGTACTTTGGTTAGTTTTAATTCTAATTGTATCCATATCTCTGTCATTAATGTACTTGCGCTATGCTCCCAAAATTTACGAAGCATCAACTACGTTGATGCTAAAAAGCGAGAAAACTACTCAGATTTTAGGTGTAGAGCAGTATATCAACGAGCAAAGCGAAACGGAGATTAGCCGAGAGATGAGATTATTGAAATCCGTTTTGTTGATAGATCGGGTAGTGGACGCTTTGCCTTTGCAAATAGCCTACTTTAAAGAAGGTAAGACTAAGTTTATTTTTTCAGAGTTGTATACTTCTTCACCTTTTACAATTGATGGGGAAGTGAAAAATAATGCAATCTTAGAAATGCCGATTTATGTCAAAATACTTAGTCCCTCAAAAGTGTATCTCGGTTTTACTGTAGCCGGAAGAGATTATGAATATACCCGCGATACCGGCAAAACAATAGTTACTCCATTTTTCAATGCAATCGTACACATAAAAAAAACAGTGGCGAATGAAAACTCCGGAGTGTTTTACTTTAAATTCTTAGACAAAAAGACGGTGGTTGACGAGATAACAAACAAACTTCAAATTTTGCCTATAGACCCAAAAACTCAAACCATTGGGTTAGTGTACAAGGACAGGAATCCAAATCGTGCACAAGAGATTGTATCGACAGTGGCTAGTGAGTTTGTGAAGTATGATGTAGAGCGAAAGAGTGAGAGCATCTTGGGGATAATTAGTTTTATCAACGCACAGATAGATACATTTGGTACCACCTTTGATAGATATCAAGACTCTGTATCGTTGCTACGATTACAAGAAAATTTTTATGATAAAGGAGAGGATTATTTAGGGAAACTAACTGAAAAATCGATGGAGTATGAGAATCGGTTCAGGGATTTTGATTATGACATTTCTTTATTAAAAACATTTAAAGGTCTGCTTTTGAATAA
>CANGXE010000015.1 GCA_947457525.1 Bacteroidota bacterium
GAATTAAATGCTCTAATCTCTCGCTCTCGCTCTACAATCAAGCGAACCGCCACTGACTGCACACGTCCGGCAGACAAAGAAGGTTTTACTTTTTTCCAAAGTACGGGTGAAATTTCATAACCTACCAATCTATCTAACACACGTCTCGCTTGCTGCGCATTAACTAAATCCATATTTATCAAACGTGGATTTTTTACCGCATTCTTCACTGCTTTTTCGGTAATCTCGGTGTATGTAATCCGTTTTGCTGTAGCCGGATCTAAGCCCAAAACATCACAAAGATGCCAAGAGATTGCTTCACCCTCACGGTCCTCGTCCGTTGCTAGGAAAATCTCTTGAGCACTTTTGGCTAACTTTTTAAGTTCTTTTATGACTTCTTTCTTATCATCACTTACGGTGTAATTGGGTAAAAAACCATTCTCAATATCAATGTTCAAGCCGCTATCCGGCAAGTCGCGAATGTGTCCATAACAAGATGTCACCACATAGTCTTTACCCAAGAACTTATTGATAGTTTTTGCCTTTGCAGGTGACTCAACAATGATTAAATTTTTACCCATATTCCACTAAATTATTGCGCAAATAAAACTTTTACCAACTAAAAACAAAAAATCAATTTACAATTACCAATACGTTATATTATTTAATAATATGTATTTAATGCCCAAAATTTGTCATTTCTACATGTTAAATTGAATGCTAAATTTGCAGGACAATTCTCCTTTATGTCTGAACAACTCACCAATATTTCACCGATTGACGGTCGCTACGCTTCCAAAACAAAAGAACTTTCACCTTACTTTTCTGAGTTTGGCCTAATCAAATATAGAGTGCTCGTAGAAATTGAATACTTCATCGCATTAACTCAAATTCCATTGCCTCAACTTGCCGACTTTCCGACAATGCAAGTAAGTCAATTAAAAAACATAGTAGAAGGTTTTTCTGAAACAGATGCATTGATTATAAAAGAAACTGAAAAGACAACCAACCATGATGTGAAAGCCGTGGAGTATTTTTTAAAGACAAAGTTTGATGAACTTAGCTTAGATAAATGGAAAGAATTTATACACTTCGGACTTACCTCTCAAGACATCAACAACACTGCCATTCCCCTATCATTTAAAGAGGCTAATGAAAACATACTCCTACCGTACTTAAATCGAGTGATTAGTCAGATAAACCAACTAGCCGAACAATGGGCGGATGTAGTTATGCTAGCGCGTACACACGGGCAACCTGCATCCCCTACGCGTTTGGGTAAAGAATTAGGGGTATTTGTAGAACGGTTAAACCAGCAAATTACTTTATTCCAACAAATTCCCTACAGCGCAAAATTTGGTGGAGCTACCGGCAACTTTAATGCACACCATGTAGCTTATCCGCAGATTGATTGGGTAGATTTTGCCAACAACTTTGTAGATAATCAACTTCATCTGAAGCGTTCACAAAAAACCACACAGATTGAGCATTACGATAATCTTGCTGCGCAATTTGACACACTAAAACGCATTAACACCATCCTCATCGACCTGTGTCGCGATATTTGGACTTACATCTCCATGGAATATTTTAAACAGCGAGTAGCTAAAAATGAAGTGGGTTCATCGGCCATGCCGCACAAAGTAAACCCGATTGATTTCGAAAATGCAGAAGGCAACCTTGGTATTGCGAATGCCATATTCGAACACCTTTCGGCCAAGCTTCCAATCTCCAGATTACAACGCGACTTGACGGACTCCACTGTTTTGAGAAACATTGGTGTGCCGGTGGCGCATACACTCATCAGCTTATCTTCTATCGAAAAAGGATTATCAAAACTATTGCTCAATGTGCAAGTCATCGAGAAAGATTTATTGCAGAACTATGCGGTGGTGGCAGAAGCCATCCAAACCGTTTTGCGCAAAGAAGGCTATCCTCAACCTTACGAACAGTTGAAAGAATTGACAAGAGGTGCCAGTCAAATTAACCAAGACGCCATCAACCGCTTCATAGATTCACTTTCCATTACGGAAGCAATAAAAACTGAACTCAAGAAAATTACTCCACAAAACTATACTGGCGTTTAATCTAAAACTAACTTCCGCATATCAGGATAGCCAGACCAACCTTGCAGTCCTCCGGTGTGCAGCGCCACTATGCTAGTGCCACGCTGGAAGTAGTCTTTTCGAATCAAATCAAAAATACCATACATCATTTTTCCGGTATAAACCAGATCGAGCAACACCCCGGTTTTCTGCTTGAATGATTGAATAAACTGCATCAACTCACTAGTGATCTTAGCGTATCCTCCAAAATGGAACTCATTTCGAATGACGTAGTTATTGAACCGACTTCCAGTGTAGTCTAACACTAATTGATCTACTGTTTGAGCTAAATCGCCATCACCTTTTAGTGAACTAAAACCCAAAACTTGCTTTTGGTTATTCAACTGTGCTAGCAGTCCGGCAATAGTTCCTCCCGTGCCACAAGCCGTACAAAGAACATCAAAATCAATATCAATTTCTTTCACCACTTCTGCCACTCCTGGTAGTGCTGACAAATTTGTTCCACCCTCGGGGATAACAACAAATGGACCAAAGTGATTTTCCCATTCTTTAAAAAATACATCACTCTCCTTTTCTCTATACTGCGTTTTGTCTAAAAAAACAAGCTGCATTCCTTTGGATTTAGCAAAAGCCAATGTTGGCGAAAGTGTAGCAGATTCATACCCTCGAATAATTCCGATTGACTTAAATCCATAAAGATTTGCTGCGGCTGCGGTGGCATAAACATGATTAGAAAAAGGCCCACCAAAAGTGAGCAGTTGCTCCATGCCTTTATCTTTAGCATTTATCAAGTTATACTTCAACTTACGCCACTTATTGCCTTGCACTTCGGGGTGAAGCAAATCATCGCGCTTTAGCCAAAGCTCTACTCCTTTTTCTTTCAACAACTCTACGTGAAGTTGCTGCAAAGGCGAAGCGTCAAATTGGGCGAACATTTGGAATTAATATTGCTCGTCTGCGTTGGGGAAATTATTACTTTTTACATCGTCAACATATTGGCGAACGGCATTCTGAATACCATCATACAAATTGAGGTACGTCCGCAAAAAGCGAGGTTTAAATTCTTTGGTAATACCCAACATGTCATGCGAAACCAACACTTGCCCATCTACACCTCCACCTGCACCAATACCGATCACCGGAATGTGTAATTTCTCTGCTACTCGAGTAGCTAATTGAGCAGGAATTTTTTCGAGAACTAAGGCGAAGCATCCAATTTTCTCCAATAAAATGGCATCTTCAATAAGCTTATTGGCTTCTGCCTCTTCTTTAGCACGAACGGTGTAGGTGCCAAACTTATATATACTTTGCGGTGTCAAACCTAAGTGCCCCATCACCGGAATTCCTGCAGTCAAAATCCGCTCAATGCTTTCTCTGATTTCAGAACCACCTTCGAGTTTTACGGCATGCGCTCCGGCTTCTTTCATGATACGAATGGCACTCTCTAAAGCCAAACGCGAATTCCCTTGATAATTTCCAAAAGGTAAATCTACAACTACCAATGCTCTATTTACACCTCTCACTACTGACGATGCATGATAAATCATCTGATCGAGTGTAATTGGCAATGTGGTTTCATGACCTGCCATTACATTTGATGCGCTATCTCCTACCAGCAAAACATCTATGCCGGCACTATCTAAAATCCTAGCCATGGAAAAATCATAGGCGGTAAGCATAGATATTTTAACCCCACTTTGTTTAAACTCATGCAAGGTATTAGTAGTAATTCTTTTGATTTCTTTGTGTACAGACATAGAATGAATTATATTGAGAAACAAAGGTGTACTTTAACTTTGAAAAAATAAACCTAAATCAATTTTTAATTGTGTCAACCTTTTACCTAGATTGCTTGTCTAATAAATAAATCGTTTCTCTTCCTATGAAAAAATTGATGTTTTTGGTGTTTTTGTTTTGTTGCTCATGCACAATCTTTGCTCAAAATACTATTTATCGCACACTCAATATTCCTGCTGAAAAGTATGGGGAAACATTAAACACTACTTGGATGGGCGGCATGAATGCCCCACAGTTTTCACCCATAGATTTAAACCAAGATGGATTGTTAGATTTATTTGCCTTTGATAGAACCGGTTATAAAGTATTAACTTACTTACGTAAAGCCGGGTCAGGTGATACATCATTCGTTTATGCTCCACAGTATGAAAGTTTATTTCCTGCCGATCTAGCAGCTTACTGTTTAGTAGTAGATTATAATTTTGACGGCATACCTGATTTGTTTACTCGTGCCACAGCCGATGGGTTAGTGGGCACTCGTGTGTTGAAGGGCAGGCGAGTAAATGGAAACTTAAAGTTTGATGAAGTATGCCCTGTGTTGCAATTTAAGTTTGATACCTATTTCACCAATATATACACAGCAGTAGTAGACGTGCCGGTTTTTAAAGATGTAAATAATGACGGTGATATTGATGTTTTGACATTTGGTATTTTCGGTTCAGGAGTAGAGTATTATGAAAATCAACATACAGAAAATTTGGGCAACCCAAGTTATAGTATAGACTCTTTCAAATACGAGCGAGTAAGTTCTTGTTGGGGGAACTTTTTTGAAGGTAACTTAGATAACAGCATAACTATGAACGTTACTTGCAAGGGTGTTTCCGGAGAACAAGTAATTGAAGATGATGGTTCCCGCCATAGTGGTTCAACTATTTTTGCCATTGATGCCGATAATGACCGAGATGTTGACTTATTGCTTGGCGATATCAGTTTCCCTAATTTAGTATTTGTACGAAATTGTGGTGATAGCTCTTACGCCAATGTTTGTCAGGCTGATACCGCATTCCCCAAATGCAGTACTCCAGTCAATCAACCTATTTTCCCGGCTGCGTATGGCTTAGACATTGACAACGATGGATTAGAAGACTTACTGATTTCACCCAATGCAACAGATGGTGCAAATAACATCAAAAATGTTGTGCAATACAGCAACACCGGAAACCCTGCTTGCCCTTACCAACCGGTTATCGATTCGTTTTTAGTGAGAAACGCCCTAGACTTCGGCACAGATGCCAAACCTGTTTTTTTTGATTATAACTACGATGGTAAAATGGATTTGATTGTCGGCAATTATGGTTATTTCCGTCCGTTTTCCACTTACAAATCCGGTTTAGCCATCCTAGAAAATATCGGTACTACAACCAAACCAAAGTTCAAACTCAATACTGACGATTATAACTTTTTGAGCAATTACAACCTTGTGGGTATGCATCCGGCTTTTGGTGATTTGGATGGTGATGGCAAAGCGGACATGATTATTGGCGAGCTAACCGGAAATCTGCATTTCTTCAAAAACACTGGTGGTTCTATTGCCAATTTTCAAACATTAAATACTCCTCAATATTTTGGTATTGATGTCGGTCAATACAGCGCACCGTTTATCTATGACCTCAATGGCGACTCGCTCAATGACTTAATTGTGGGCGGACTAAACGGTAAAGTAAATTACTACTGGAACTTTGGTACGCCCACCTCGCCTCAGTTTAACCCTGATTCTTCCAACAAATTTTTGGGTAACGTGAATGTAGACGTTCCCACTCCCGGCTTTACATACGGACACAGTACACCTGTTATACACACCGATTCGGTCGGCAATAGAATTCTTTATGTTGGCGCCAACAGAGGCACAGTTTTTAGCTATTTGATTGATAACACTAAGTTACGTTCAGGTACATTTCAACTGCTCGATTCTAATTTCATGAAGCATGATGTTGGGTCAAAAGCATGCATGGCGGTTGCAGATTTAGACGAGAACGGCACGATGGAATACGTTGTAGGCACATCGAGAGGGGGTTTATTGTTTTTCTCCGAAACACAACTTGACACCACTACACAACCTGTAGGATTAACTGAAGTTAGCGCAACCAACTCAAAACTTTATGTTTTTCCCAATCCTGCCAAAGGTTCATTTACTTGCCGCTTGTCGGATGGAGTTTTTTATTCACCAACCATTGCACTCTACAACATACTCGGTGAAAAAACAAACCTCGAAACGAACATTGAGCCAAATCAACTTTCCATAAAAGTAAACGACTACACTCCTGGCATTTATTTCCTGCAAGTGCAACACAACAATCAACTTAGCACCTTCAAAGTAATGTTATACTAAGCAATTGTGCTTACTTAGCCGCAAATTAAATTCTGATGAAATTTCACCGCCTCTTATTGGTGGCTGTGGTTGATGCTCTCCGTGAAGTGTTGCTCAACGACAAGCAAGCTGACCATACTTTAGATAAAATGTTTGCCGCTCATAAAAACTGGGGGGCGAGAGATCGCCATTTTATTGCCGACAATACTTACCATATTCTGCGCTACAAACGTCTGTTTGAATATTGTGCCACTGCCGAAGAAAAAAATGCCTTATCGCTTTGGAAAATGTTAGGCGCAAAATTGGTGATAGATGGTCATCAATTGCCGGAATATGACGAATTTAAAACACTGGTACCAACTGATATTTTACTCAAAAAACAAGAAGCGCAGTATATTCGCAAAATACGCGAAAGCATTCCTAATTGGTTAGACACGATGGGCGAAGAACAACTAGGCGAACAATGGGAGAAAGAAGTTATTACGCTTAATCAACCAGCCAAACTCAGTTTGCGTGTAAACACACTAAAATGCACCAAAGCCGACTTGAAGCAAGCCTTACAAAAAGAAGGCATTGAAACTAGTGAAGTGCCTAATGCACCCGATGCGCTAGTGATTGAAGGGCGCAAAAATTTAAGAAACCTAGCTGCTTACAAAAACGGCTGGTTCGAAATGCAAGATGTGTCGTCACAGCTTGTAGCACCTCTACTTGATGTTAAAGAAGGAATGAAAGTGATTGATGCTTGCTCCGGTGGCGGTGGAAAAACTTTGCATATCGCAGCTTTAATGAACAACCGAGGCAGCATTCGCGCCATGGACATCAATGACCACAAACTGGAGGAAGTGAAACTCCGCGCTAAACGAAATGGCGTACGTATTGTCTCTGAGAAAAACATTGACTTGGAATACATTCCCTCGCTCAAAGAAAGTGCAGACCGATTATTGCTAGATGTACCTTGCTCGGGTACAGGCGTTTTGCGGAGAAAACCCGATGCTAAATGGCATTTGACCGCAGAATTTATCACCAAGGTGACACAAACCCAATTGATGATTTTGGATGAATACTCAGTGATGGTAAAAAAGAATGGCGTGATGGTATATTCTACTTGTAGCATTCTGCCTATAGAAAACGAACGTCAAGTGAAAGCATTTTTAGCTCGTCACAAAGATCAATTTGAATTGTTGGAAGAAATGAAAGTGTCGCCTGCGGACAGCGGATTTGATGGCTTTTATGCGGCTAAATTACTGCGCAAAGCTTAGTCGCAATCGTAACCCATGCCCACCGTTTGGCGGTAAACGTCATTGTAAGACTGCTCGGTGGGAAAATCTTTCTTGCATAACTTAATGGTTGGTTCCGGGTATTTATCACATTCCGTGCATTGTTTACACGAAGGTAATGCTAAGATAAACAGACCGGTAACTGCTGCAAGAAATATAGATTTCATAAGTTTTTGTTTGATGCTTAAAGACAAATCGAATATAGAAAAACTAGACAAATTACAAGGACTACTTTTTAGGCTCTGTTTTTTCTGGTTCTAAGTTAGGTTGTCGAGCAGGTTGTCCAAAAAGCGGCTGAGGAATGGGCGGATTATCCATTTCATTAATAGCAAAAGTAAATACCTTTTCTACCCAGTTCCAACGGTTGCTTTGCCACACAAATCCCTCATAAGTGCCGTCCGGAACATAAGTAAATGTTGCACCCTTGGCTTTGTCTGTTGGTGGTGCTACATGGTCAAAAACAATCATTTCTAAATTTCTGTCATAGTTCAGAAAAGTAGAAGTATTGTATTTATACTCGATAAAAAAACGAGTCAAGGTGTCGTATGAGCTGTATCGCTCTTCATTGTCGTCTTTTTTGATGTGAAAAAGAGGAGCACCAAATTTTGGTTTGCCGTCTTTGTCAAAGGTCAAAATCTCTACCACTTTTCGTCTAGTAATCACATCGGCTGCCTCAAAACCAAACAGAGTGTAGACCGGCTGTTTATCGACTTGTTTTTCAATAATGTTATAATAAAGCGCACCATACCAATCGTTGTTTGTCGTCACGCGTTGTGAATGGTAAGTCATTGTGTCGCCAGCATCAAAAAGCGGAAACAATTTCAATTTACTGCTTTTCATTTGAATAAACCCAAAATAGCGAAACTGCCCTTTAGGCAACACCAATTGCCAAGTGAAAATGCGAAATGAACTGTCTGATGGGTAAATACGGCTTACGTTTTCCAGCGAATCGAAAGGATAATAAAATGAGTTTTCTACTTTCAATGCTTGAACAAACTTGGGAATAAAGGCATAACACGCTTTTTTGCGCTTGTCCAAGATGCTGTCAAAAGAGAACTTTTCTGATAATAAGGTAAGCGTATCCTCAATCTTCACCAATGTTGCTAAATCGGATTTAGAAATATCTCGACCTTTGATATTTAACTTAGCTTTGGAAGCTGGTTTCATCTTTTGACCAAAAGCCAACTGCAGTGTAATCATCAATAAAACCAACCCAACTATTTTCTTCATGCTATTCATAACGACAAATCGGCTGAAATTAGTGTGCCAAACTGATAATGTTTAAGAAATCTTCTGCAATTAAGGAGGCGCCACCTATCAAACCGCCATCTACATCATGGCAGGCAAATAGCTCAGCTGCATTTCCGGGTTTGCAACTTCCTCCATATAGAATTTGAATTTCGTTGGCAATGGCTAGCGAATAATGCTCCGCAATTTGATGACGGATGAAGGTGTGCATTTCTTGCGCTTGCTCAGCCGAGGCATTCAGGCCCGTGCCGATGGCCCACACCGGCTCGTAAGCGACTATCACTTGGCCGATTTCTTCCGTCTTAAGGGTGAACAAACTTTCGACCAATTGCTGCTTAACATACGTCAATTGCTCACCGGCCTCACGCACAATTTGCGGTTCGCCACAACAAAAAACCGGGCGTAAATTATTAGCTAAAGAACACTTTAGTTTATCTGCTATAAAACTATGATTTTCATTATAATAAATACGTCTTTCCGAATGCCCTATTAACACATATTCCACCCCAATGTCAGCTAACTGTGCTGGTGAAACTTCGCCTGTATAAGCCCCATTTTCAGTGGCGGCACAGTTCTGAGCGCCTACGCTAATTCGCCCTCCACCGTTCGCAAAATCAATCACATCTACTAAATAAACAAAGGGAGGAAATACAATCACATCGCAGTCAAACTCCTGCTCACTGCGGTTCAGCGCCTGCATCAATTTGAGCACTTGCTGGCTGTTTAAGTTCATTTTCCAGTTGCCGGCTACTATCTTTTTCCGTCTATTCATTCGGGCGGTTTATTTAGATTTTCTGTTTTTTTCTTCGCGGTCAAACACCATTTTCAATATTGTAATATCAGCTTCAGTAAGGCTTAATCCTCTCCTCTCCATCATCTTTTGCGCCACTTCTAGCGACTTGTCAAATGTAAACGTACGCAACCATTGCGCACCTCCCCAGCTAAATGAAGGAATGAATTTGGGCGGAAAATCGCCTCCAAAAATATTAGACGAAACGCCCACCACCGTGCCGGTGTTGAACATCGTATTGATTCCGGCCTTTGCATGGTCGGCCATAATTAAGCCACAAAAAGTAAGCCCTGTGTCTACAGCTTTTCCTTGTCCGTAGTCATATACATCCACAAAACCATAGTTATTTTTCAAGTTTGAATTGTTTGTGTCAGCGCCTAAGTTACACCACTCACCAATCACCGAGTTACCCAAAAAGCCATCGTGAGCTTTGTTGCTATAGCCAAGGAAAACCACATTGTTCAACTCTCCACCGGCCTTGCAATGGGGACCGAGTGTGGTAGGGCCATAGACTTTTGCACTCATTTTTAACGCAGCATGGTCGCAAAGTGCCAAAGGTCCACGAACGGTCGTGCCTTCCATGATTTCAGCATCCTCACCCAAATAAATTGGGCCAGCGGTAGTATTCAAAATGGCGGCTTCTACTTTTGCGCCCTTACTCAAAAAGATACGGCTTGGGTCGCCAATGATGGTGTTGGTGGCGCTCAATGGCTCGGAAGTTTTGCCTTTGGTTAACCACTCAAAATCTTGCTCAATAGCGTAGCCATTCAACTTAAAAATATCCCAACTGTGTTTGATGCTGACAATATCTTTGTCATAGTTTACCGCTGAAAAGCTTTTGGCAATAGCTTCAAAGTTCTCGTAGTTCAGATGTTGTTTTTCGCTTTTGAAAGCCACTAAAATATCTCCCGATTTGAGCGACTGCAATGCTCCTAAAGAGCGAATAGCTGCTACCAAGTCCTCAGTAGGCAAAACAGCACCATTGATATATAAACTGGGTTCGTCTCCTTTCGCCCCGGGAAACTTGCCCAAAAGGTAGGTTTCGGTGAGTGAGAACGTTGAACTAGCCAACAAATGCTCCCATTTTTCGCGAATAGTCATTATGCCTACTCGAATGTCAGCCAAGGGGCGCGTGAATGTGAGCGGTAAAAGCTGCTCGCGAGTTTTGTGACTATCAAACAAGATAATATTCATGCGGCTAAAAGTATAAAAGCTATTGGTTTAAAAAACAAAATGCCCGCGATTTCTCACAGGCACTTAATATGTCAAAGAATAAATAATTATCCTTTTTGATATTTCTTTTTAAATCTGTCGATACGACCTGCGGTGTCTACAAATTTCATTTTACCGGTAAAAAACGGATGGCTTTCGTTAGAAATTTCCAATTTGATTAGAGGATATTCATTGCCATCTTCCCACTTAGTGTTTTCTTTAGAGTTGGCAGTGCTTTTTCCTAACCAAGATTTGTCGCATGAAATATCTTTGAATACTACAGTACGGTAGTTAGATGGATGAAGGTCTTTTTTCATAATTGTTTAATTTTTCGGACGGCAAATATAGCCGCATCTTTCTAAATTCAAAACGGAATGGGCTAAAATTAAACAGATAGTTCCACAATAGTCATTATTCTTCGGCTGCGGGTTTGCGCTTGAAGAACTCTTTTACTCCTGTTTCTATAAAATCCCACACTTCATCGCGGCCTTTCAATCGCTCGGAAGAGGTGACAAACATGGGCGGCAGCTCTTCCCAATTTTCCAATAACTTGTCTTTGAAATCCTGAATGTTTTGCGACATCTGGTTGCGCTCGGGACGGTCGGCCTTGGTAAACACTACGTAAAACGGCACGGCAGCTTCGCCTAACCAATCAATAAACTCTAGGTCAATTTTCTGTGGCGGAATACGCGCATCAATCAACACGGCCACATATTGCATCTGTTGGCGTTTTGACAAATAGTTTTTAATCATATCAAACCATTTGTCACGCATATCGCGCGAAATACGCGCATAGCCGTAGCCGGGCAAATCGACTAAGTAAAACTGATTGTTAATTTTAAAATAGTTGATGGTTTGCGTTTTGCCGGGCGTGTTGGACACCTTGCACAAAGCATTAATTTGCGTGAGGTAATTGATTAACGAACTTTTACCCACGTTGGAGCGGCCAATAAAGGCAAACTCAGGCACGTTTTCCGCCTGCGGACATTTATCGAGCGTGACAAAACTTCCACGGTATTCTGCTGTTTGGATAATCATTCGGCAAAGATGTTATCTTTTTCGAACCAAACCACCGAAAATTAACCGTAAGAATAGTTTGATTGTATATTCGCACCGCTCATGACTAAAATAGTAACGCCTTACAACGACCAAAACCGTAGCAAAAAAGAACAAGTGGAAGAAATGTTTGACAACATTGCTCACCGCTACGATTTTCTCAATCGCCTTCTTTCGCTTGGCATTGACGTGACTTGGCGCAAAAAAGCAGTCAAATTCATCCGAGCAATCGCGCCTAAAAAAATCATTGACGTAGCCACAGGCACAGGTGATTTTGCGTTTGAAGCTTTGAGTTTAAAGCCCGAAAAAGTAACAGGATTTGACATTTCGGATGGCATGATGAATTACGGCCGTCAGAAAGCGAAAGAATTAAATGCCGACCACATTGTTGAGTTCATCAAAGGCGACTCGGAAAAAATGCCTTTTGCCGACAATACGTTCGATGCTATGACGGTGGGCTTTGGCGTACGAAATTTTCAAAACCTCGAAATCGGCCTAGCCGAAATGTATCGCGTGATGCGCCCGGGCGGACGAGTGGCCATTTTAGAAGTTTCGCAACCCCACAACACAATAATCAGAAGCTTCTTTAGTTTATACTTCACTTATATTTTGCCGACTGTGGGTAGATTGTTTTCGAAAGATGCGCGAGCATACAGTTACTTGCCGGAGAGCGTAAAGGCGTTTCCGGAGGGAAATGCGTTTGTGGCGATTTTAGAAAAAAATGGATTTAAACAAGTAAAATGGCAACCGCTCACCCTTGGTATTTGTGCGTTTTATAGTATGGAAAAATAAAAATGTTTGATTTGCGGTTCAGAATGACAAGAATTACATTACTGTACGTTTTCCTTTTGCTCGCCACTTTTGGTGCGCAAGCTCAATTCAACCAACACGAAATGAGCAAGAAGGATTTGTATTTCGGTATAGCCATGGGCGTAAACATGGGCGATTTCAAAATCATTCAACGCGAAAAATTAGCCATCAACGATTCAATTCGATACTTCCGACCAAAGTTTGGCCCCGGGTTTAATCTCGGTATCATCACTAACTATCAGTTCCACAAAAATTTTGACTTACGCTTTATTCCAACGCTTTCCTTCTCCGACAAATCTATCGAATACGAGCAAAAAAACGGCACCTTGGTGAAGAAAACACTTTCTTCTATTTACCTCGATTTCCCGTTGCAACTTCGTTTTAAATCAGACCCAATAAAAGACTTTAGAATTTATGTGATTGCCGGAGTGCGTTATGATTTTGACTTAGCCTCCAATGTAAAATCAAGAAAAGCTGATGATATCCTTAAGCTAAATCGCCACGATGCAGCGGCTGAATATGGTCTTGGGTTCATGATTTATTTCCCTTATTTCATTCTCTCGCCCGAGTTGAAAGTTAGTCACGGCTTTCTTAATATCAATGCACCCAACCCAGGTTTGATTTACTCCAGAACTATTGAGCGAATGTATTCACGCACCTTTACATTTACCATCAACCTCGAAGGTTAATGCCCCTTTATCTGCATCAAAAAACAGCGCAATTTGAACTTGCAGTTTGGCACATCACCGAACAACTCGAAGATTTTGAACAATTGGGCATTGAGGCA
>CANGXE010000016.1 GCA_947457525.1 Bacteroidota bacterium
ACGCCACTTGGGCACGTTGGTGTTTGGACAAATGGAGTGAGCGTTTTTAATGCGTTGGATGCACAAAGCTACAACAACCAAAATGTGTGGTTTAGAAATGCCTATTTTTTCGAGGGAGTTTCTTTTGATAATTGCTTGGGGCACCCGGCTCCGAATGGCGAATATCACCACCACGTAAATCCGGTTTGTCTTTATGATCAACTGACCACCACAGCTCACTCACCGATTGTCGGCTATGCTTTTGACGGATTTCCTATTTACGGAGCTTATGGCTATACAAACACCGATGGAACAGGTGCAATTAAAAGAATGACCCCAAGCTACCGTACGCGCAACATCGCCAATAGAACAACTTTGCCGAACGGCACTGCTGCTAGTTCTGCTGGGCCGGCTGTTAACACTCAATATCCATTAGGCGCATTTATCGAAGATTTCGAGCACGTACAAGGTCTTGGAGACTTGGACGAACACAATGGCCGATTTGCCATTACGCCAGATTATCCGAATGGCACTTATGCCTATTATGTCACTATTGACGAAGACGCCAATCCGATCTATCCATATTCACTAGGGGCTACTTACTATGGTACTTTGCCGAGCGGAAACACCGGTCCGCAAAGCGGACATAATACTGTGCCAGCAAATGCGACACATTTTACAGGAAATACTCCATCGACTATCACAACTATTTTTTCGGAAAAAATTGTTGTGTATCCAAATCCAACCAACGGTCAGTTTGAAATCAAATTTGACCAACCAACGCAAAACACTCAACTATTCATTTACAATACTAGTGGCACACTCATATTTCAACAAGCTGATATCGCCAACGTGCAAACTATTGATTTGAGCACTTTTGCCAATGGCTTGTACCTGCTTAGGCTAGTGGATGAAAACAAACAAATTAACAGCCAAAAAATATCTAAGCAAACTAGCAACTAAGTAATCTGTTTTTGTAGGTATAAATCAATAAACTTCTACTTTCGTGGCATGTTAGGAAAAAGCAATGCCGACAATCCCGAAGCAGAGATGGGTTTTTTTGACCATCTCGAGTCGTTGCGTTGGCACCTTATTCGTTCGGTGATTGCTGTGGTAGTTTGCGCCTCATTGGTAGGAATATTTTATGAGTTTGTGTTTGAAGCCATCATTCTTGGCATCACATCCAAAGATTTCCCGACCTACCGATTGGTGTGCATTATTGGCGAGTATTTAAATCTTGGTAATAGTGTTTGCATTGATCAGGATATCCCCATTCAACTACAAAACACGGCCATGTTTGGGCAAGTAACTTTGCTTATTCAATATTCTATCATCATTGGATTTGTGTTGGCTTTCCCTTACATTATTTTCGAGCTTTGGCGCTTTGTAGCGCCTGCCCTGAGCGAAAAAGATCAAAAGAAAACTAGCTTGGTGATATTAGCTTGCTCGCTATTTTTCTTTATTGGTGTACTGTTTTGCTATTTCGTAATCATCCCGTTTTCGGTCAACTTTGCCGTCAACTTTTCTATTAGCAGCAAAATCAAAAATAATTTTACGATAGAAAATTATATAGATTTTTTTACTGTAATGCTGCTAGCTATTGGGGCGGTGTTTGAATTACCGATGGTGGTTTACTTCTTGTCTAAATTAGGAATTTTGAAAGCCGCTACTATGCAAAATGCCAGACGTTATGCGATTGTGATTATTTTGATTGTGTCGGGTATCATTACACCATCTCCCGATGTGTTTACTCAATGCTTGGTGGCTGTGCCGATTTATATTCTTTACGAGTTGAGTATTTTTATTGCAGCGAGAAATGACAAAAAACGTGCGGCTGATTTAATCACTAATGCTTAATTTTAACTATTAATAAAAAAAGCAATCATGAGCAAAATAGCCTTAGGCGGAGACCATGCTGGTTTTGAATACAAGACAGCTATCATTGATTACCTCAACGCTAATGGGCATACTATCAAGGACTTTGGTCCATTCTCTTCAGCGAGCGTTGACTATCCTGATTTTGTTCATCCTGTTGCTAAGGCCTTAGAAACCAAAGAATTTGATTTTGGTATTTTAATTTGTGGTAGCGCCAACGGTGTGGCCATGACAGCTAATAAACATCAAGGTATTCGAGCTGGCATTGCTTGGGGAAAAGAGTTGGCAGAACTTACTCGCCAACACAATAACGCTAATATACTCTGTTTACCTGCTCGTTTCATTTCTTTAGAAACAGCTATTGAATGTGTAGCTGCATTTTTAGCCACACCATTTGAGGGTGGCCGACACCAAAATCGAGTAGTTAAGATTTCATGTTCATAGTCAATTTTTAAAAAAAGTATCTATATCTCCGATTTCACCAATATGCATTTTGACCGCAAAGAGTTAACCAACGAAGAGCTCATTCACCTTTATCAACTTTTACTGAAGCCGAGAGTGATAGAAGAGCGAATGCTCAAACTCTTACGCCAAGGGCGAGTGAGTAAATGGTTTTCCGGAATCGGCCAAGAGGCAATAGCTGTAGGGGTAACAGCTGCATTGGAGAACGATGAGTATGTTTGCCCACTACATAGAAATTTAGGAGTTTTCACCACCCGAAATTGTGATTTACAACAACTCTTCGAACAGTTTCAAGGCAAGAAAAATGGCTTTTCTCAAGGTCGCGAAAGAAGTTTTCACTTCGGCACCAATGCGCACCACATCGTTGGTATGATTTCTCACCTTGGGCCTCAACTTTGCGTGGGCGATGGCATCGCGTTAGCGAGCAAATTGAAAAATGAAAAAAAGATAACTGTAGCGTTTACGGGCGATGGCGGCACCAGCGAAGGCGACTTTCACGAGGCTTGTAACATTGCTGCCGTTTGGGATTTGCCCATTATCATTTTAATTGAAAATAATGGCTATGGGCTTTCTACACCCACTAACGAGCAGTTTCGTTGCCAACAACTGGCTGATCGCGCGGTGGGCTATGGCATTAAAGGGTTAACCATAGATGGCAATAACATTCTTGAAGTGTACCACACAGTGAAAAAACTTCGCGAAGAAATGGTTGCAGAGCCGCATCCGGTCTTGTTGGAGTGTATGACTTTTCGCATGCGTGGCCACGAAGAAGCCAGCGGAGTGAAATACGTACCCCAAGAACTCTTCGACATTTGGGAAAAGAAAGACCCGGTAACGAATTATGAAAACTGGTTAATAGAAGAAGGCATTATTTCACCCGATTATCCATTGTTTCTCAAAGAAGAATTTGACAAAGAAGTTCGCGCTGCATTTGATGCAGCCGATAAACAGCCGGACATTATTCCTTCATCAGAACTTGAACAAGCAGAAGTGTATGCTCCATCATCCAATCAGTTAACAACAAATAGCGGGCAACAGACCACTAAACGTTTTGTTGATGCTATTTCGGAGGGTTTGCGCCAAAGTATGGAAAAGTTTGACGACCTCGTCATCATGGGGCAAGATGTGGCGGAATATGGCGGGGTGTTTAAAATCACCGAAGGGTTTGTAGCACAATTTGGCAAAGCGAGAGTGCGCAACACGCCTATCTGCGAGAGCGGTGTGCTCAGTGCGGCCTTAGGCATGAGTGTAAAAGGTATGAAAACTGTAGTCGAAATGCAGTTTGCTGATTTTGTGTCTACCGGCTTTAATCCTATTGTCAACAACCTGGCCAAGTCGTATTGGCGTTGGGGGCAAAATGCTGATGTGGTGGTGAGAATGCCAACGGGTGCAGGCGTGGGAGCCGGACCTTTTCATTCGCAAAGTAACGAAGCTTGGTTTTTTCATGTGCCGGGCTTAAAGATTGTTTATCCGAGTTCTTCGTTCGATGCGAAAGGCTTGCTCTGTGCAGCTATCGAAGACCCCAACCCAGTGATGTTTTTTGAACACAAAGCACTTTACCGAAGCATAGAGAGCGAAGTGCCCAACGATTATTACACAATAGAAATAGGCAAAGCAAATTTGGTTACTTCAGGTGAAAATATTTCTATCATCACTTATGGTGCAGGCGTACATTGGGCAACCGAATACTTCGCTAAAAAGACTGATGTAGCAGCCGACATTTTAGACCTCCGCACCCTGTTACCTTTCGACAAAGAAGCGATTGCCGCCACGGTGAAAAAAACCGGCAAAGTGTTGATTTTGCATGAAGACACGCTGGTGGGCGGCATCGGTGCCGAAATCTCTGCTTTCATCAACGAAACTCTTTTTGAATACCTCGATGCTCCGGTGATGCGTTGTGCCTCCTTAGACACTCCCGTACCTTTTGCCATTCCGCTCGAGCAAAACTTCTTAGCGAAAAATAGATTGCAAGATAAGATTGAAGCGTTGATGAATTATTAAGGCAAACTAGCAGAGTGTGTTTTGCTTACCTATTAGCCTCCATACTTCTTAAAAATAACCGTGGCATTGTGTCCACCAAAACCAAAACCGTTGCTCATGACTACATTGATGTTGCGTTTTTGAGGGTGATTAAAGGTTAGGTTAAATTTGGGGTCTATGGCTTCATCGTCTGTGAAGTGATTAATAGTTGGCGGAACGATGCCGTCTTTGATGGCCATGATACTCGCCACCGCTTCCACAGCTCCTGCCGCCCCTAGCAAATGGCCGGTCATCGATTTTGTAGAAGAGATATTCAAGCTATAAGCATGATCGTTAAACACACGCTTGATAGCCGTCAATTCGGCAATGTCGCCCAACGGAGTAGACGTGCCATGTACGTTGATGTAGTCTACATCTGTGGGTTGCAACTCTGCATCTTCGAGCGCGTTGTTCATCACCAGTGCCGCACCAAGTCCTTCAGGATGTGGAGCAGTAAGATGGTGAGCGTCTGCACTCAAACCTCCACCTACAAGCTCAGCATATATTTTTGCACCACGCGCTAAAGCATGTTCTAATTCTTCTAACACCACGCAACCTGCGCCCTCACCCATCACAAAACCATCGCGGTCTTTGTCAAACGGACGAGAAGCCGTTTCGGGCGAATCGTTTCTTTCGCTCAATGCACGCATGGCGTTGAAACCACCTACACCGCCCGGACTAATGGGCGCTTCTGAACCTCCGGTGATGAATACACTAGCTTTATTTAGTCGAATCAAATTGAATGCTTCTATAAACGCTACGTTGGATGAAGCACAAGCTGCAACAGGGGAAAAATTCGGGCCACGAAAACCATATTTCATAGATATGTGTCCTGGAGCAATATCAATAATCATCTTCGCCACGTAAAATGGATTAAAACGTGGAGTGCCATCGCTTTTGGCGTAACTAATAATCTCTTCGTGAAACACATCTAAACCACCTATGCCCGATGCCCATATAACACCCACGCGGTCCTTATTCAACTTATCTAAATCAAAACCGGCATCTTTTATCGCCTCTTCACTAGCGGCCATGGCATATTGTGCGAAACGGTCGAGGCGTTTCACTTCTTTCTTTTCAATAAACTGTGAGGGATCAAAGTTTTTGACTTCGCAAGCAAACTTGGTGCGAAACTTAGAAACATCAAAACGAGTAATAGGCCCAGCTCCACTCACAGCATTCAATAAACTGTTCCAATATTCAGGCACCGTGTTGCCGATGGGTGTAAGGGCGCCTAATCCGGTAACTACAACTCGCTTTAAAATCATGGTACGAATTAAAAAACAAAGCGGCAGACTTTTCAGTCTGCCGCCTAACAAATTTTACTTTAAAATTATTTTGCGATAGTTTTTTCAAGATAATCAATCGCTTGACCTACGGTCCCAATCGTTTCGGCTTGCTCGTCCGGTATAGAGATATTGAATTCTTTTTCAAATTCCATAATCAATTCCACGGTGTCTAGTGAGTCTGCGCCTAAATCGTTGGTGAAACTAGCCTCTGGTGTTACTTGGCTTTCTTCAACGCCTAACTTGTCAACGATAATTTTTTTTACTCTTTCTGCGATGTTTGACATGATTTTTAATTTTATTGTGGTGCGAAAATAAAAACATCCCGTCCTTTGCCAAAAAATAATTTACAGCAGCAGTTCAACCTCATTAATCAAAGGTGAAACAGACAGTTATCCGTCTGATATAAAGTACAGTCAACTTAGCCATTTAGCTCAAAAAGATTTAATTATCTCCAAAAAGGGTGAGATTTACAATGCTATTGATGGATGAATCGTACATTTGAGCAATCTCGCTATTTTTTATCATGGCCGAAAAAAAAATCAAAAATGAGCTTCAAAGTGACTATCGGTTGATAGGTTTTGCGACTTCGATGCGCGAATACAAACTTTGTTTTCACCTGAATCAAATTTTGGAGGCAGATTTTAGAAAGCTAAAAGACCTCACGTTTGAAACTAGTGATCGCTCTCGAAAAATGGAGTTCAGTGTACTAAGTTCTTCAGGCAATGAACAAAAGAATGACTACATCGTTTTCGCTAACAAGAACTTGGGTGATGTGCTGCTACCCGAAATCGTTCAGTTTGATTATGTGATGAAAGTTAGTGGCAAAATAAGTGCTGAAGAGATAAGCGAACAGTTAGAGGTGATTGGACAACTTCCTGACATGATGCTATGTAAGGAAATAGAGCTAAAGAAAATAAAGAATAAAGAACGATTAGAATACGAAGAAGAAAAAGTAACGCAAAAATTAATGCGCGTCAAAAAACGGTTGATATGAAAGTAAGAGTAAACAAGACAAAAATCATAGCCACTTATGGGCCGGCTTGTAATGATGATACTATATTGGAAAATATGGTCAAAAGCGGTGTGGACGTGTTTAGATTTAACATGAGTCACGGCACACATGCCATTCACACGGAAGGCATCAATCGAATAAAAGCTATTAACGAAAAACACAACCTCAACATTGCTGTGCTTTGCGATTTGCAAGGTCCTAAAATTAGAATCGGTTTGGTACGCGACAACATGGAAGTGTTGGAAAAAGACCGTGAGGTAGAGATAACCAACAAAGAATGTATTTCTACCTTTAAAAAAATATACATCAACTATAAAAATCTGCCCAAGGAAGTAGAAGTGGGTGATGCCATATTAATAGATGACGGACGAATAGAATTGAAAGTACTATCGACTAACAGCAAAGATTCGATAACAGCAAAAGTGGTGAATGGCGGAAAGATTAGCAATAACAAAGGGGTAAATTTGCCCGACACAAAAACTACAGTGCCGGCCCTCACCGAGAAGGATAAAAAAGATTTGAAGTTTGCCATGAACATTGGTGCCAATTGGATTGCACTGTCTTTTGTCCGTTCGCCTGAAGATGTGTTAAACCTGAAAAAAATTGTCGGCAACAAAAGTAGCTACATGAAAGTGATGGCTAAAATTGAAAAGCCAGAAGCGCTCAAAGTTATTGACGATATCATCAAAGCATCGGATGGTGTGATGATAGCACGTGGCGATTTGGCTGTGGAGGTACCGCAAGAACGAATGCCATTGATACAAAAGGACATTATCAAAAAGTGCATCAAATTTGCTAAGCCGGTTGTTGTGGCCACACAGATGATGGATAGTATGATTGAGCATCCAAATCCCACTCGTGCGGAAATTACTGACGTAGCAAATGCCGTAATAGATGGAGCAGATGCCGTGATGCTGAGCGGAGAAACTTCTATGGGAAAACACCCGGTGCGTACGATCGAAATTATGGAAAAAATCTTGAGCAATATAGAGCATAGTGACATTATATACGACAAGGAACTAAAAGCACACAAAGCGTCCGATTCATTTGTGTCTGACGCTATTTGCTATAACGCTGCTCGCATTAGTTCTGACCTTGGTGCAAAAGCTATTGTAGGGATGACTTTTTCGGGTTACACCGCCTTCATGTTAGCTAGTTACAGGCCTAAAGCCAATATCTTTATTTTCACAGAAAATAAAGATTTACTCAACACGCTGAGTATGTGTTGGGGCGTGCGTGCCTTTTACTATAATTCATTTGCGGGCACAGACACTTCTATTCGCGATGTGATCCGAATTTTGAAAGACAATCAAATTCTTAAAGCAAAAGATTTGGTCGTAAACATTGGCAGTATGCCTCTGGCTAACAGAGGCCGAGCCAACATGGTGAAAGTAACTGTGGTAGAATAGTATCATTTTAAAATGCACCACAAAATTCAATATGTTTGTTCGCTAACCTATTCTTCATTTATTAAACCATAAACACAACATGATTAACGTAGCTTTATTGAAAGAAATTTGTGAGGTGCCAGGGGTGCCGGGTCACGAACAAAAAGTGAGAGAACTAATTACCCGTGAATTGACCAGCATTGCGGACTCTATTTCGGTAGACAATATGGGCAACTTAGTAGCGCTTAAAAAAGGAAAAAGCAGCGAGAAAAAAGTGATGGCCGCTGCTCACATGGATGAAATTGGTTTCATCATTCACCATATTGATGACAACGGCTTTTTGCGCTTTCATCCACTAGGCGGCTTCGATCCAAAAACGTTGACTTCACAACGTGTTGTGGTGCATGGTAAAAAGGATGTGATTGGTGTGATGGGGTCAAAACCTATTCACTTGATGACACCCGAAGAGCGCGGAAAAAATCTTTCACTGACCGATTATTTTATCGACCTCGGCATGAAAAAAGAAGAAGTCATCAAAATAGTAGAAGTAGGAAACGTAGTAACCCGTGATCGTGAATTGATTGAAATGGGTGACTGTGTGAACTGTAAAAGTATTGACAATCGTGTGGCGGTGTTTATACTCATTGAAACATTGCGCGAGTTGAAAGGGAAAGAAATTCCATTTGATTTCTACGGTGTATTTACCGTGCAAGAAGAAGTAGGTATTCGTGGAGCAGTCGTAGCGGCTCACCACATTAGCCCAGATTTTAGTTTCAATATTGATACCACTATTGCTTTCGATACTCCTGGTGCAAAACCCGAAGAAAGTGTGACCAAATTGGGTGAGGGAGTAGCCATAAAAATTATGGACTCTTCTGCTATTTGCGATTACCGAATGGTGCGCTATATGAAAGCTTTGGCCGATAAAAACAACATCAAATGGCAAAACGAATTGTTGCCTGCAGGCGGCACAGACACAGCCGGCATGCAACGAATGGCTAAACAAGGAACTATCGCTGGGGGTGTTTCTATTCCTACGCGCCACATTCACTCAGTAATTGAAATGGCACACAAAGCCGACATCAAAGGCAATGTTGACTTGCTCAAACTTTGCTTAACCAACTTAGACCAATACGATTGGAGTTTTAATTAGTCTCCCCAAGTAATTTATTTATCAAAAATCCTCCTTGTGAGGATTTTTGTATTTTTACAGTCATGAATATTATCCAACAACATACTAAAAGAATTGAAGCGCTTTGTGAGAAGCATCACGTTAATTCATTAGATTTAGTTGGTTCTTTTGCAAAGGGAAACTTTCGTGAAAATAGTGACGTTGACTTTATTGTCACTTTCGGAGAAATTGATTTGTATGATTATGCTGATAATTTTTTTGACTTAATTCTTGCCTTAGAAATATTACTAGGTCGAAAAGTGGATTTGATTTCAGAGAAAGCCATATCTAATCCATATTTATTGAAATCATTTAACCAAAATAGAATTAGAATTTATGAGCGAAGAAATCCTCGTATGGCTGCATGATATTCAAAAGGAGATTCTACAGATAGAAGAATTTTACGCTTCAACACAAAAATCATTTATCACATTTCGCTCTAATGCGATGCTTAGAAAAGCTATTGAACGGAACTTAGAAATAGCAGCAGAAGCATTAAATAGAATACTTGACAAAGACCCTAACTTCCCTATTTCTAATGCCAGAAAAATAATAGGATTTAGAAATAGACTAGCCCATGAATATGATAGGTTAGATGACGAAACGGTTTATAGTATATCCATTAAATATTTACCTGAGTTACTTACTGAGGTTACGGTAATACTGGAGAAACACAAACAATAAAAATGTGGACAGAAGAAAACAACTCCCTGCAACAAACATTTACATTCAAAAATTTCTCAGAGGCATTTGCTTTTATGACTCGAGTGGCGCTCTTAGCCGAGCAACACGACCATCACCCGGAATGGAGTAACATTTACAACAAAGTAACCATCATTTTACGCACACATGAAGCAGGAAACACCGTGACCGATAAAGACAAAAAACTAGCCGAAGCTATCGATGCCCTACTCTTACATTCCGCTTAAGCGATTCTGTTGCAAAGCAGATAGGTTTTTATTCATGCCACCAAAATTCACAACCATCTGCACGGTAAACGAACGAGGCGGATTAGGTTTTGCCACACGAATAGCGTAATTATTATTCAGCACATTTTTAACCAAAAAATTGAGTTGAATGTTGGGATTGAACACATAACCTGCTCTTAAATCCCACACAAAATCGCCCTGATTTCTACGGTCTCTTCGCAGCTGCTGCACATCGCGAATAAACACTTCAAATACTCGATCTACTTTGGTCATATAACCATAAAATTGAAGTGAAGTTCCAAGACGAACACGGTCGTAAAGAATAAAATCAAAGTCAGCTTTAAACTGATGGCGATTGCGGTATTTCAACATCCCCGCAGTCAATGAATCCCAAGTGTAATCATCCTGCGCTGTAGGGATATAAAACTTACGGAAAGCATCACCCAAAAAGTCACCAACATTGCGCGTAGCCGAAGTATCGTTCAAGTCTACACCATAAAAATAGGTGTAACCCAACATAGTAGTAAAGTCTACAGGACCAATCTTTCCTTCGCCAAAAGTAGAAACCTCCCATCCAAAAATACGGGCACGAGTTACGTTTTGTGATTGAAAATAAGGTACAATAGCCGGAGGTGATTTTGTATTGTCAATCTTAATGTCAAAATTGAATTCAATCATATCCTTAAACTCGGTCCAGAATAGAGCCGCATCAAAATATCCCAACCAATTGCCAATTTTCAAACTACGTTTATAGCCTATCTCTGCGGTAAATCCACTTTCAGGACGAACATCTGGATTGGGCAAAATTTGAATCCCTGACAATTCATATGTCACATAGCGCTCAGCGATGGTCGGAATGCGATAAGCTTGACCAAAAGAAGCACGGAGATAGTTATACTTTTTGACTTCAAAATTCATCCCGGCTCTAAACACAGGTTTAGCCGGTGTGATTATACTATCTAAGCGTACAAACTCCATACGCGCCCCAGCATTAAACGAGAAGAACTTGTAGTTTACTTCACCCTGCACAAAACCTCCACCAAAGTCAGCCACGTGATTACCCAAAGTACCGTCTTGTACAATCCAGTGCTCATTATTTACACCAAGGAGCAAACGAAATATTTTTCCAAAATCTTTTCTGAACTGATACTCCGCCCTGAAAATCCAAAAGTTAGGACCATCCTTACTTTCCATTGATTTTTGGCGGAATACGCGGGTATAAAGTTTGTGTTGATTATTTTTCTTATCGACAAACTTAAATTTAGGGTCGATGAAAGCCGTGAAAAAACGTTCGTTCAAGTCTACACCCGGAGCAGAAATGTAAGGATGCCCGGCATCTTGCCAAAAAAACATGGAGCCATTTCTGCGGTACATTAGGTTAGTAGATAACTCAACTGTCAAACGTTTTAGCTTTGAAGGTTGGTAGCGCAACTTCGTATTGAAGCGGGTGAAATAGTCGTACTCACTTCTAAAATAACTTTGCTGCCCTTGCAACATACCGCTCACCACTAAATCAATATCGCCAAACTTCTGCTTATGCAAAAAACTCATGCCGGCAGTATTGGGATTATTGAAAAAGTTTCCATCGCGTTTCCACCATTTAAAACTGTCTACCGGAGGTTTTCCTATCCCTTCATAAAAGAACGTAAACTTGGTAGAAGGTGTATCTTGTGCGTAATTGGTCGTCACGTTCAACACACCATTTAGTGCTGACGAACCGTATTGCATGGCCGAGGCGCCTTTGGAAATCTCCATTTGCGCCACATTCTCCACGGGGATAAACGCCCATTTAATTTCTCCACGGTCGGCAGACATCAAAGGCATTTCGTCTACCACTAAAATTACACGACTTCCCGAACCATAAGCATAACCACTACCCCCTCGAATACTCATTTGTCCATCCAATACTGTCACACCCGGAACTTTAGTGACTGCGCCTTGAAGATTGGTGATATTATTAGCCTCGAGCAATCGTGGTTTCATCACGTCTACACTTTGGGTTACTTTTTGAAGTTTAATGCCGATTTTACTCTCCCCAATCACCACTTGCTGCAATTCCATCATGCCGCTGGTTAATGAAATATTGAGCGTCTTTGTTTCCCCGGCTTTGATTTTGAAGTATTGTGTATCGGGATTAGTGCCAATGTAACTGAAAATCAAAGTGATATTCCCTTCTTTTACAGTTAATGAGTATTCCCCTTTTTCATTAGTACTTGTGCCATTAGCCGGAGGCTGTACTACGGACACGCTTTCTAAAACTTCACCACTTTTTTGGTCTTTAACCACACCCTTAATAGTGGCATCTTGACCAAATATCGTGTTAATAGATAAGAATATTATCAATAAAATGGGTGCTAAGCGCATGACAGGGGTATTCATTTCGGGCGCAAATTAGAGAATTATTTGACCCATTTAGTGAAGTGGTGGCGAAATTTATGCAACCATACTGATTACTAAACAAGACAGTGAAAAATCGAATTCATTCATTCTTAATTAGAAATTAGCTGTCATTTATAGATTTGTAAGGAATAAGCTAGATGTTAAAATACAATATCCCCTTTCTTTCTAAATCACCGATTTCCGCCCGATGGATGTATATTTTGCTTGCCGTAGTTTGTTTTCTAGCCTATGCGAATACCATAACAAACGAGTATGGTTTAGATGATTTTTTAGTGACCAATCACCATCCACAAATCGAAAAAGGCATTAGCGGCTTGTATGAGATTTTCACCACCAACTATATTGACGAAGGCGATTTACATTTAGATTATCGCCCACTAGTGAAAGCGAGCTATGCCGTGGAGTATAGTTTTTTTGGTTGGAACCCACACATCAGTCACTTTATAAATGTGTTACTTTATGCCATCGGTGTGGTGCTGTTGTTTCAGGTGCTGATGCTCATTTTTGGTGCGGAATATTTCACGACTATTTTAATAGGGACGTTAGTTTATGCTGTGCATCCGATACATACCGAAGTGGTGGCTAGTTTAAAAAACCGAGATGAACTGTTGGTGCTTGTGTTTACACTATTTACCGCCCGAACACTGCTTTCAGCTTCCAAGATAAACGCATCGTCTCTTGGAT
>CANGXE010000017.1 GCA_947457525.1 Bacteroidota bacterium
AAACGTAGCACAGCGCCCCATGCCAGGAAGAAGTTTTGAAGGAATTTTACGCTTTAATTTGTAACCATGATACATAGGATAGTTTTCTTTCTTTTAGCATTTTATGTTACCTCTTGTCAAAAAGACTTACCAGCCAAGTTAACGGATAGCCGTGGTGTTTATATCGTGAATGAAGGTAACTTCAACTTTGGCAATGCAGAAGTAAGCGGCTATAATCCCACAACAAAAGATGTAGAAAATAATTTATTCAAATCGGCTAATGGATTTTCCTTGGGCGATGTGGCGCAGAGTATGTTCATTAAAGACACTTTGGGGTTTGTTGTAGTCAACAATTCTCAGAAGATAGAAGTGGTGAGTTTACCTTCTTTCAAAAAAATCAGCACCATATTTATTAATGGTTCATCCCCACGCTATCTATTCCCAATAAACGACAGCATCGCTTACGTGACTGAACTTTATGCCAACAAAATTCATGTCATTAATTTCAGTAAAGGAGAAGTAGTGACTGAAATCTCTATACCTCAATACACCGAACAATTAGTAAAAGTAGGGAGTGAAGTTTTTGTGCAAGGGAAAAAAATACAAACGAATACGAATGCTAGAGGCGCAGTATTCAAACTTAACGCCATCTCACATACACTTGTAGATACAAAATATTTTAATGGTGATGTCACCGGATTAGTAAAAGATAATCAAAACAGAATTTGGGTGAGTGTAGGTGAAAATACATCAACAGCTGATTTGGCTAGATTAGATTGTTACAATACCGATTTGGTTTTACAGAAAACTATTCCAGTCAGCACTACCAGTCAGTCTATTAATCATCTGCAAACGGATGGCGCGGGGAGTATGCTTTATTTTACCTTAGGCGATATTTTTAATATGAATATAGATGCTACTGTCTTACCTAATACACCATTGATTAATAAGGAAAGTAAGAATATTTATGCCTTGGGTGTTGACCCCAAAACTGACGAAGTTTACATCAGTGATGCATTGGATTATGTGCAGTCTTCACGCATCTATCATTACGACAAAACGGGTACATTGGTTCATTCATTTATGGCAGGTTATATTGCCGGGCAATTTGTGTTCAACAATGAGTAAGATAATAACAATTCTCTTTTTGAGTTTACTTTTGCTTTCAGCTTGTCAGCCGAAGAAGAAAGTGGAACAGGCGAAGCATCCGCATTGCGTTCCGGAAGGAAGTTTGCCGTTGAAGTATGCTAGTCGATTTGCCGTTGATTTCTACAACGGATTTAAAGTAATTTCTGTCTTCAACAACAGCGATACTATACAGTATGTGCTGACACCAAAAGGTAAACCAGCGCCCGTTGACTTTGCGCATGCTGTTCATTTAGAACTACCCTTATCTAAAGTAGTTTGTGCTTCAACCAACCATGTGGCGGCTATAGCACAGTTAAATGCTTTAGACAAGTTGATTGGCTTGACGAATGCTGATTTGATTTATAACAAAGAAGTGCAAACAAGACTTGCGAATGGACAAATTTCTCCCCTCGGTAGCTTAGAGATGAATGATGAAAAGTTAGCGATGTTAAAGCCGGATTTTGTAATGACCTCCGGGCCGTTTGATGGAGGCGATAAGTTGCGCATTAAGTTGCAAACATTAAAAATTTCACAAGTCATTAACCTTGATTACTTAGAGCAGAATCCATTAGCACGCGCAGAGTGGCTTAAATTTACAGCTGCATTTTTTGATGCAGAACTGGAAGCAGATAGCATGTTTAAAGCAGTAGAAACAGAGTATTTGGGACTTAAAGAAAAAGCAGCAAAGGCCACTACAAAACCTACCGTTTTCTGCAATATGCCATTCAAAGAAATCTGGTACATGCCTTCGGGCGAAAACTATATGCCGATGATTATTGCTGATGCCGGAGGAGATTTTCTTTGGAAAGATTCAAAAGCAACGAACGGATTAAATCTAAGTTTAGATTATGAGGCGGTCTATGCAAAAGCTGCCAATGCAGATGTTTGGTTGGTGAATGCATTGGTGCAAAATGCAGATGATGTCAAAAATGCAGACAGTAAGAATGCATTATTCATAGCATTTAAAACTAAGCAGCTTTACAATCAAGATAATCGAAGAACGCAAAATGGTGGTTTAGACTTTTGGGAGAGTGGTGCGTTAAATCCGCATTTGGTGTTGGCTGACTTAATAGCCATTTTTCATCCGGAGTTAATGCCCAATCATGTGTTTGTTTATTACAGAAAATTGCCATAAGTGAAAATGACAACACTTGTCTATTTTATTGGTTTGCTTGTGATGGTGGTGATTGCCTTTGTATTGCAATTGCTGTATGGCTCTGTACAAATTCCTTTTTCCTTTTTTATTGAACTTTTTTCAGGTGCGACTACACAAAATGAAGTCTGGAAAAATATTGTTTTAGATTCAAGATTGCCGGGGGCAATTGCTGCGCTCATTGCCGGAGCAGGATTATCGGTGAGTGGTTTGCAGATGCAAACTATGTTTAGAAATCCTGTGGCCGGGCCTTATGTGTTGGGCATAAGCGCTGGCGCAAGCTTGGGTGTAGCGGTGTTGATTTTAGCGAGTACTTATTTAGGCTTTCATCATGCGGCCATGTTGAGCAGTTGGAGCGTGGTGCTGGCTGCGGGTGTTGGCGCAGTGCTTATTTTCTTATTGAACTTTTTGATTTCATATCGGATTAATAATGTTATCGCGTTGTTGATTGTTGGTTTGATGTTAGGCGGAAGCATCAGTGCGTTTATCGAAATTTTACAAACTTTCTCTAGCAACGAATCGCTGAAGCGTTATGTGCTTTGGACTTTTGGTAGTTTTCGCTATGTCAATCATGAGCAAGTCGTTTACTTAACGATCATTACCACTATTGGATTAATCTTTGCTTTTCTTTTAGCAAAGCCGCTAAACTTGCTGTTGATGGGCGATGCTTACGCGACTACATCAGGATTGAATGTACAAAGCGCAAAAATTGGAATTGTTTTTTCCACGAGTATTATGGCCGGAACGATAACTGCTTTTTGTGGGCCGATAGGTTTTGTAGGTTTGGCGGTGCCGCATATTGCTCGCATGATGTTTAAGTCGGCTAATCATCTATTGCTCATTCCGGCTTGCGCTTTACTTGGTGCGGTAGTTTGCGGTTTTTGTAATGTAGTTTCTACTCTTCCGGGCTCGGATGTGGCTTTGCCTATAAATGCTATCACGGCCTTGCTTGGTGCTCCTGTGGTGATTTGGATTGTGTTACGTCAAAAGCAGTTATCATGAAGGTAACAGCAAATAACCTTTCTGTCGGTTACAATACAAGTAAACAAGTGTTTGCAAATTTGTCGTTTACGTTGAATGATGGCGATGTGGTAGCTTTGCTAGGCGTTAATGGTATCGGTAAGTCTACGCTCATTCGCACTTTAAGCGGTTTGCTCAGTCCCATCAGCGGAGAGTTGCTGATTAATGGACAATCTATAAATCAATTGAGCGTGCAAGAACGGGCACAGCACATCAGCATTGTACTCACCGACCGTATAGCCATTGAATACATCAAAGTGTTTGATTTTATAGCACTCGGTCGTGCGCCACACACGGGATGGTTGGGTACATTACAAGAAAATGACTTAGCATTAATTCGACAAAATATTGCTTTACTCCGCATTGAAAATTTACAAGCTAAATGGTTGAATGAGTTAAGCGATGGCGAGCGTCAAAAAGTTATGATAGCAAGAGCGTTGTGCCAAGAGACAGGCTTGATTATTTTAGATGAGCCAACGGCCTTTCTAGATTTTAGAAGCAAAGCAGAAATCTTGCAGTTGCTTAAAAACATAGCAAAAACATTAAACAAGATTGTTCTCTTCTCTACCCATGATATTGACTTGACTTTACAACACGCCAACACCGTTTGGGTGATGACGGAGCAAAAGGGATTTTATATGGCGCAAGGAGATGCTATGCGTCAGTTGGTCAAGGAGAAGTTGTTGGATTAGCCGTTTTTCTTCGCAAAGGTTTGCAAGTCTTTCATCAACTGCTCGGCAATATTGTTAGCCGTAGTTTCAGAGTTGCTTTCAGCGTATATGCGAATAATTGGTTCGGTGTTTGATCTGCGCAAATGCACCCAATCATTATCGAATTCAATCTTTACTCCATCAATGGTATTGATAGGTTGTTTGCGGTATTTGTTTTCAATTTCTTCAAACAGCAGATCAATATTGGTCGACAAATCTAAATCCACTTTTTTCTTTGCAATATAATAACTAGGGTAAGAAGAGCGAAGCAAAGAAATTGTTTTACCAAACTTAGCTAAGTGCGATAAGAACAAGGCTGTGCCGACCATCGCATCGCGACCGTAGTGTAATTCCGGATAGATAATTCCTCCGTTGCCTTCACCACCAATCACGGCTTTCACTTCTTTCATTTTTTCCACTACATTCACTTCACCTACAGCCGAAGCATGATATTCGCAACCGGCCTTTTCGGTCACATCACGCAAGGCACGAGTGGATGACAAATTAGAAACGGTATTTCCTTTTTTGTTTTTAAGTACATAATCAGCTACTGCAACAAGTGTGTATTCTTCGCCAAACATGTTACCATCTTCGCAAACAAACGCTAAGCGGTCAACATCCGGGTCAACACATAAGCCCAAATCTGCATTGGTTTTCTTTACGGTGAGTGATAACTCGTTCAAGTTTTCAGGTAGCGGCTCAGGATTGTGAGGGAACAAACCATTAGGTTCAGTATAAAGTTCTGTTACTTGCTCTACGCCCAAAGCTTTAAGTAACTTTGGCATCGCAATTCCACCAGTAGAGTTAACGCAGTCAATCACAAT
The DNA here is from genome assembly GCA_947457525.1 of Bacteroidota bacterium. GTDB lineage: Bacteria > Bacteroidota > Bacteroidia > Chitinophagales > LD1 > Bog-950. The sequence goes on from CANGXE010000017.1 coordinate 4,815, forward strand.
TTTGAAATTGCGTGCTTTAATAGCTTCTACATCTACTAACTTCAGTTTAAGTATTTTTTCAATATGACGGTCGATATATGAATCATCTTTACTGTAAGTGCCAAGGGCATTCACTTCTTCAAACTCGATGGTGCGATTTTCAGCTATTTGCAACAATTCTTCCCCTGCTTTGGCCGAAATAAATTCTCCATGAGAGTTCAATAACTTTAATGCATTCCATTGTTTCGGGTTGTGCGAAGCGGTGATGATAATTCCGCCACCTGCTTTTTCTTCGTGCACCGCAATTTCCACCGTAGGAGTAGTCGATAAGCCTAAGTCTACCACATCAATGCCAATAGACAGCAATGAACCAACCACGATGTTGTTGACCATTTCTCCGCTAACGCGCGCATCTCGTCCGATAACTACTTTGCGGTTACCTTCTTGTTCCAACACCCACGTGCCGAAGGCAAGAGTGAATTTCATGATGTCCGCAGGCGTTAAGTTTGCTCCGGGGAAACCACCGATGGTTCCTCTGATGCCGGATATTGATTTAATAAGTGACAAAGTGTAAATTTTTAGGGAGCGCAAATCTAAAAAATATGCTTATTTGCAGAAATGCGTCATTTCTTTACTTACCAACAATAGCTACATATTTGTGAAACAATGGTTTGAAACTTGGTTCGATTCGCCTTATTACCACCTGTTGTACGCCAACCGAAGCGAAACAGAGGCGTCTGATTTCATTAAGTTAATGGCTAAGCACTTGAGTATTGAGCAAAACGCCAAAGTCATTGACATTGCTTGTGGTAAAGGGCGTCACACAAAAACCTTAGCCGAATTGGGTTTTGATGCCACAGGCATAGACCTTTCACCCAACAGTATAAATGCTGCGAAGTGCAGTGAAAGAGAGCATTTGCATTTTGAAGTCTGGGATATGCGCCAACCTTTCAGGTTGAGCTATTTTGATGTAGCGTTTAATCTGTTCAGTAGTTTTGGATACTTTGATGATGATGCAGAAGACGCTAAAGCTATTCAAGCTATGTATGATTGTTTGAAACCGGGAGGTTTATTGGTGCTGGATTACATCAACACTCAGTTTGCTGTGTTGAATTTAAAATCGAAAGAGATTATTCCCCGAAACGACATTCAATTTCACATTCAGAAGAAAGTAGAAAATGGGTTTATCAAAAAGCGGATTAATTTTTTGGCAGAAGGAGAGGAACATGAGTTTGAAGAACAACTCAAAGTAATAAACCTCACACGTTTTGAACAGATGATAGGCTCAGCTGGGTTTGAGTTGGTGGAGATGTTTGGTGATTATGCTTTAGCCCCATTTTCACCCAAAAGCTCACCTCGATTAATTTTAATCGCAATAAAACGGTAATGGATTTTTTACATCAACTTGATCATACTATTTTTCAGCTCATCAACCAACAGTGGGCGAACCCTGTGTTTGACTTTCTGTGTCCTATTATTCGCAACAAAACTACTTGGATACCACTCTACATAATTCTAGCTTACAAATTTTATAAAGCTTACCCCAAACAAGTAGTTTGGATATTAATTGGTGCATTATTATCTATTCTACTCAGCGATCAAATTTCCAGTTCACTCATCAAGCCTTTAATTCATCGCTTGCGACCTTGCAACAATCCTGCTGTATCTGCCCGTTTGATTTTAGATCATTGTGGCGGAGGATTTAGTTTTGTTTCTTCTCATGCCGCCAATCATTTTGGTTTGGCGGTTTTCTTTTTGTTTTTCATGCGTAACATCAAAGCAAAATTTTTCTACCTTTCTTGGGCAGCTGCAATTTCGTTTTCACAAGTATATGTTGGCGTTCACTATCCTGCGGATGTTTTAGGCGGAGCTATGTTAGGCATTGTGGTAGGCGGAGGATTAGGTGCGTTTATTCAGCATAGATTTATGAGAAATCCCTTATCCAATTAATTTTATTCATTTGTAAAAAATAAACCTATGAGCTTTGAATTCATTAAAGTAAATCCCCAACTAGAAAAACATATTGCGTTGATTGAGTTGCATCGCCCCAAGGAATTGAATGCACTGAATCGTCAGTTAATGTTGGAAGTACGCGATGCGTTGCGTGTACTAGATGAAGATGAATCTGTGCGAGTGATTATTCTGACCGGTGGTGAAAAAGTTTTTGCCGCAGGAGCAGATATTAAACAAATGGCTAACGCCACAGCCATTGATATGGTAAACATTGACCAATTTAGCACATGGGATCAAATCAAGAAAACTAAGAAACCCATCATTGCCTCGGTAAGCGGTTTTGCGCTGGGTGGAGGTTGCGAACTAGCTATGACTTGCGATATGATTATAGCGAGCGACACGGCCAAGTTTGGTCAACCGGAAATAAAGATAGGTACCATGCCAGGTGCGGGCGGCACGCAACGACTCACGCGCGCTGTAGGTAAAGCATTGGCTATGGAGCTGGTGTTGACCGGTCGTTTTTTGAGTGCGGAAGAAGCGCTCAACGTAGGGTTGGTCAATAAGATTGTTCCTGCTGAATTGTTGATTTTCGAAACACTACGCTTTGCTGCTGACATAGCCAAACAATCACCTGTGGCGGTAAAACTAGCTAAGGAGTCTGTGCTCAATGCCTTCAACAGTAGCTTGGACGAAGGCTTGATTTTTGAGCGTAAAAACTTCTACCTCACCTTTGCGTCCGAAGACCAAAAAGAAGGTATGGCTGCCTTTGTCGAAAAACGTGCACCCGATTTTAAAGGTAAATAGTTTAGCTTTACCGTAAAGACGATTTGTGCGGTACTTGCTTCTTACTTTTCTTCTATTCGTTTTTTTTGCTTCTGCCAAGCAGGAGGTTAGTGTGCAAAACGTAGTTTGCTCTACTGTTCGCCATGCAGATGTGTCTTGCTTACAGGTGCGGTTTGATTTGTCTTTCACCGAAACTTATGTTGATGTGTTGAAGCGGGGCGATACAGCCGATATGTATTTCATCGAAGTGCGCCTCATAGCTGCTCATGGTTTTGTTAATGCTAACAAAGGATTTTCTGTTTTTGCCGACTCGTTCGGCCAAGTCGTTGGTGTGCTGCGCTTGCCGCTGTCCGACATCGACAAACGCTATGTTGCTCAAGTAGTTCATTTGCCTTTGGTAGCTTTAGTTTTGGCTGCCGGGCCACACAACTTGCAGCCCGAACTGCGGGTGATAGACCGATGGGGAAGGTCGCTTGGTAAGCGTTGGGCCTTACCAAATTTTCTGTATAACCAGCCACAGCTGCTGCGGCTCAACATCAATGTGCAGTCTATCCTCTTGGATTCTCTCAACCTCAAGGGGGAAACATGGGACCACCCGGGCGGTGGTGTTGAGAAGACATTGCCCGACTTGATGTGGACGATATTATATATGCAAAAGAAACTCAGCGTAGCCGCCACTCGCCACAACACGCTGCGCTATATTGACACCCAAAGTCTAAATGATGTAGAGTTTACCATCGCACAGGACGATGCGTTTAGTATAGGGGTGTACGATTATGATATGCCGACATTCATTGATAGGATAGGGCAGGTAATGGTAGATATGAACGATATGCAGAAATTCTCCGGTAGCGTTTTTACTGCCAGTTCGGGAAAGGTAAGGATGATAGAGTTTACAGTTACTATTCTCTGATAGTAATTTTCTTGCCAAATCGTAACTCATTTTTGGCAAGAATTACTTTATTATATATTTGACTAACACAAACTAAGTAACATGGGAGCAAAAAAGGAATTGAAGAAATTGAAGAGAAAGGTGAATGTATTACATCAGACGGTCGAGGAATATAGCGCGAAGGTGGACAAGCAGCAAACTGAGGTGGAGTCGCTGTTATCAGATTTTAGCTTGAAGATAACAGGGCTTTTGCAAGCCAATCGTAAAGCGCCATCGGCTAAGCAGAAAGTGAAAAAGAAGAAGTAATATTAAGAAAGAGGATAGCGGGCGATGGGTTCTGTATCTTGTCCCACAAATTGATGAGCGAGATATTTATAATGACCCGTAATGGCAATCATTGCGGCATTGTCGGTGCAATACTCGAAGGCGGGAACGTAGGCCTGCCAGTGGTGTTTGTCGGCTAGGGTTTGGAAGGACGAGCGAAGCCCTGAGTTGGCAGAAACACCACCTGCGAGAGCAATCTCTTTGACGCCATGGTGTAGAGCGGCTAGTTCTAGTTTTTTGAGTAGAATGGTGACGATAGTGTATTGAATGGAGGCACAGAGGTCGTTGATGTTTTGGGCAATGAAGTCGGGGTTCTTACGAACTTCTTTTTGCAGAAAGTAAAGCACTGAGGTTTTGACTCCACTGAACGAAAAGTCATAGTTAGCAATTTGCGGTTCGGCAAAGGGGAACTTGAGCGGGTTGCCTAGGGCAGCCAGCTTGTCGACCAACGGGCCGCCAGGGTAGGGCAAGCCGAGGAGCTTGGCCGACTTGTCGAATGCTTCGCCCGCAGCATCGTCCAGTGTTTCTCCAAGTATCTCCATTTGCAAAAAATCCTTAACTAATACTATTTGTGTGTGGCCGCCCGAAACGGTGAGACACAGAAAAGGAAAGCTTGGCTGTTGATCAATAAAGTGCGCCAAAATATGTGCTTGAATGTGGTTCACCTCGATGAGCGGAATGTTTTTGGCAAGCGCAAAAGCCTTGGCGAAACTGACTCCTACCAATAGAGAACCTATCAACCCCGGTCCGCGCGTGAAGGCCACAGCACTAATTTCATCGGGCGAAATCCCTGCGGTTTTTATAGCGAGGTCAACAACAGGAACAATGTTTTGTTGATGAGCGCGCGAAGCCAACTCCGGCACTACGCCTCCCCATTTTTCATGAACTTGTTGAGAAGCAGTAATATTGGCAAGAATTTTGGCACCTTTGCACACAGCGGCAGAGGTGTCATCACAAGAGCTTTCAATAGCAAGGATAATGGTACTCACCCCGCAAATATAGGTTTGTAGTATCTATATTTCAGAGAAATAAAAAAGTACCATTGGTTAAAAAGCGAAAACGAATAATTCTTACTGTATTCCTACTAGGGGTTTTGCTCGTGAGCGGTTTGTTTCTTTCACTTCAATATTCCACTATCCAAACTTGGTTAGCCCAACGAGCCACAGCTTTTTTATCCGACAAACTCGGCACGAAGGTGAGTATAGAACGTGTATCGATTCAATTTTTTCATAGAGCGAGCTTTAAAAACTTTTATGTACAAGATTTGAATAGCGACACGTTGTTTTATGCCAAGGAGTTGAATATTGGCATCAACGCATTTAGTCTTTGGAACAAAAAACTGTTGGTGAATAAAGTGACACTCGACCGCGTGAAGTTCTATCTGCACACTGACAGTACTGGCAAGCGGAATAACCTCAATGAGTTATTGGCTAAAATTGCTTCGGCTCCCAAAAAGATAGACACCACTGTAGCTCCATCCAAATTTACGTGGCAGATTGATTTGAAGAACTTGGCGATGAATGATGCTGATGTCCGAGTGAATGACGAAAAGGCACATCTTGACTTGCGAGTGCTGCTGCCCGAGCTGACCGTGTCGCTAGATAAAGCTGATTTATTGGCTAAGCAGGTGTTGATTAAAAAAATATTGATAGCCGGTGTGGATGTAGCGATTGACTTAGCAAAACGTCCCCCTAAAATTGATGATACCGTTTCTGTGGTGCATTTCTTGCCGGCAGGATGGCGTATAGCGTTTAATGAACTTGATTTACATAGCGGTAAGTTTTCGCTATATGATCATAACAGCGACACCATTCGACTTAAAGGCATAGATTTTAAACATTTGGATGTAAGAAATATTTCGCTGTGTGCGTTGAATGGTGTGATAGAAGGTGATACGATTTTAGCGAATATCACATCAATGAATGCACGAGAGCGGAGTGGATTTAAAATTGACGAATTGGTTACAAATGCTAGAGTTGCAACCAATGGGATAGTGCTGGATAATCTTCTACTAAAAACTCAGAATAGTGAGATCAAAAACTACTTGAGTTTTACGTTCAATGAGTTTGGTGATTTTAAAGATTTCTTTAATGCTGTTCGATTAAAAGCCAACTTGAGTAGTTCTCGCTTATCGCTGAAAGATTTGAATTATTTTATCACTAAGTTGGACATGGTGGAGCATAATGTGTTCCGTATAGACGGAGAGATAGATGGGAAAATCAGCAGCCTTCGCGGGAAAGCCATTCGAATAGCCACCGGTAACAATACTGTGTTTGAAGGCGACTTTTATGCCCGCGGTTTGCCAAAACCTTTTGAAACCTCACTCAACTTACGCATCCGTACGTTTACGACCAATACCGCTGAGGTACAGCGCATTTATCCTAAGTTGAAATTGCCGCCCAATTTACAAACGCTCGGACAGGTGTTTTATAGTGGTAGATTTGATGGGTTTGTGACCGACTTTGTTACAGATGGAAAATTGAGCACTGCTATTGGTTCGGCTACAACTGACATCAACTTTAAGTACGAAAAAAAGAATAATAAGAGTGCTTACGAAGGCAATATCGCACTCAATAAGTTCAATCTTGGAAAATATTTTAAAGATGAAAAGAACCTAGGCGAAGTTTCGTTAGTATCGAAGATAAAAGGGGGCGGTTTGACTTTAGAAAGTTTGAAAGCACAATTGGAAGGTAGTGTAACGAGCATTGTGCTGCGAGACTATAATTACCAAGAAATTAAGTTAGATGGGTTGGTGCAGGGTAAATCTTTTTCAGGTAAATTGAAAATAGATGACGAGAACTTGAAAATGGATTTTGAGGGTGCAGTTGATTTAAGCCAAACCTTGCCGGAGTTTCGGTTCTCGTCTATAGTCAACCACATTGACTTGCAAGCCTTAAATTTGGGTAAACTTAATTTAGCTTTTGCCGGTAATTTGAATGCAAATTTTTCGGGGAATAAAATTGACAATATTACCGGCTCTTTGGACCTAAGCAACTTGCGCATTACTCGCGATGATACCATACAAGCTAATGTAGACAGGTTGCATGTAGAAGCTACTAACTTGCCTAATCAAACTAAAAGCTTGCAGTTATTTTCTGATGTAGCCAACATTGATTTGACGGGTAAGTTTACGGTAAATAAACTATCAAAGTCATTGGTGTCCTTTGCGAAGAATGTTTTTACAAAAGATTATGTTGATACATCTGCTGTTCGTGCCAATCAAGATTTTGAGTTGAATATAACCTTGTTTGACCTTGGACAGTTGACGCGTGTTTTTATACCTAAGTTTTACTCGATTGACTATGCCACACTTTCTGCAAAGTATAACAGCGAAAACTTTACCTTGTCTGCCAAGGCTAATGTGCCGGAGTTGCGTTACGATAATTTTAAAGCTAAAGACTTAAATCTTTACGCCACATCACAAAACGCTAAGTTTGATTTCCACACTTCATTAGCGAAGCTGTTGAGCAAAGACAGCGTGTTACTCGATACCTTGGATTTGACTGCTCAGACAGTCGATGATAAAGATATTAAGTTATCTTTTTTAGGGGTGGAGAAATCCAAAAAGAACTATGCTAACGTTACAGCTTTTCTCACTCGTTTGAAAGGAAAGTCGGTGATACAAATGGAGCCATCAGATGTGAAGCTAGCTAACTACAATTGGCACTTTGGACCTAATAATTACATTTTTGTAGAGGGCAAAAAGATTGTGACCCGAAACTTGGTGTTCCAATCTGAAGAGCAAAGGATATACATCAATAGCTATTTGAAAAACGACACGTCTACCTCCATTCGCTTGACGCTCGACAACACAAGTGTGGCAGATTTTACAGGTATTTTTTCATCAAAGATAAAAGACCTTAGCGGAAGTATGAACGGCTATGTGGCGGTTGAAGATGTATTTTACAAACCGAAAGTTTTTGCCGATTTCGTTATTGACCAATTTATGTTGGGCAAAGAATTGGTGGGTGACGTTAACGTGGAGAGCGTATTGGACGAAACGGGTAAGAATGTTCGACTTTATGCCTCAGTGAAAAGCTATACTAACTTGCTCGAAGCACGTGGCAATATTTCTTTGGCCGGCAAAGACCCCTACATTTTGGTCAATATTACCTCGCCTCGCCTCGGGTTAAACTTTTTAAACTACCGTTTCTTCGATAAGTATGTGTCGAACGTGCGTGGCTTTGCTCGCCTCAATGCTGAACTAGAAGGGCCGCTGAAGAAACCCTTGCTGACCGGAGATGTGGTGCTAGTCAACGACACGGTGACTGTTCCGTTCTTGAATACAACTTACTCGCTCAAAGAGCAGCGCGTAACGCTTGATGAACACGGCTTTAACTTCGATTATTTAAAAGCCTCTGATGTTAGAGGGCGGGAACTCACTGCCTTCGGTCGTATAAACCACGAAGGATTTAAGTTTTGGAATATAGATTTGACTGC